>JBBSUA010000079.1:0-7716 GCA_038235315.1 Pseudomonadales bacterium
ATAATCAGCAACAGCAGCAGTTGAGATAAATATATCCGCTTGCTGCGCCGATTTCTCACTAGCACCTATGAGTAGATGCTCATTCTCTAAATGATCGTGCGATTCATCACAATCACAATTATTGTGGTCATGGTTATGATGATGGCCATGTGAATGATGGTGATCATGTTCTTCTTCAACCATGGAAACGATAGCAGGATGCGTACCATATACACACTGCTGTGCTGCGATAAGCATGTCTTGCGCTGACAATACATCGATACGAGTCACATCAAGCGGCGTTGGTAAAGCAATTTTGCCACCGACAATCAATATCACTTCTGCTCCCGCCTCGACGCAGGCACGTGCTAATGCAAAACCCATTTTTCCTGAAGAATGATTGGATAGATAGCGCACGGGATCAATAGCTTCAATCGTTGGCCCTGCGGTAATGACTACTCTCTTGCCAGCTAAATACTGTGGAATTGTCTGCCTTGCCTTAAATAAACACACTTCATCTAACAGCTGTTCAGGCTCAGGCAGTCGCCCTGCCCCTATATCGCCACATGCTTGCTCACCACTTGCTGGCTCAATAATATAGTAATTCATATCACGTAGAGTCTGCACATTTAGAGTGACCGCTGGATGTGCCCACATTTGCTGATTCATCGCTGGTGCAATGATTACTGGCGCAGTGGTGGCTAGACATACTGTAGTTAATAAATCATCTGCCATACCCATAGAAAGACGCGCTAAAGTATTGGCTGATGCTGGTGCAATAATGACCAAATCTGCCCATCTTGCTAGCTCAATATGACCCATGCCTGCCTCAGCTTGCTCATCAAGTAGTGAGGTATGCACCTCATTACCCGTTAACGCCTGTAAGGTTAGCGGTGTAATAAACGCTTGCGCGCCTGCCGTCATAATGACACGCACCTCAAATCCTGCCTTAATTAGCAAGCGAGCAAAAGTGGCAGATTTATAAGCGGCAATACCGCCTGTGATAGCAAGTAGAATATTTGTCATAGGTGTGGCACAAGTAGTAGAAAAAGTTAAAAGATAAAATTGCGCTTATAGTAACAATTATGAGATAAGTTAGGTAAAATTTTGCGTACTTATCCTTAACTTATCTCTGCTCAAGGAAGACTAATGGCAATCAAAGACTGGCATGAAGATGATAGACCCCGCGAAAAACTATTAAAGTTTGGGGCGGCGCATCTCACAGATGCCGAGATATTAGCTATTTTCTTGCGTACAGGCACAAAATCACAGTCCGCGATTGAGTTAGCTCGTTCTCTAATCGAGACCTTTGGCAGTCTCGCTGAGTTACTTTCTGCTCCACAAGACACCGTACTTGCTTGTCACGGCATTGGTCCAGCCAAGTATGCGCAAATACTAGCCTCACTTGAGATGGGCACGCGTTATCTAGACAGTAAGCTAAAGACAGGGCAAGCGCTTGGGCGCTCACAAGTGGTTAAGGACTATATCAGCACTCAGTTGCGTAGCGAGCATCGTGAAGTATTTGCGGTGTTATGCTTAGACAATGCTCTAAATTTAATCAACTTTGAGATACTATTTACAGGCGGTATATCCTCTTGCTCAGTCTGCATCAAGCATGTGCTTCGTCATGCCCTGAGCCACGCTGCTAGTCAACTGATTATCGCGCACAACCACCCGCATACCGACTCTAAGCCCTCAACCGCAGACAATCTGCTGACTTACGAGTTAAAAAAAGCCTGCGACTTGATAGATTTAACGCTTATCGACCATATCATTGTAGGACGTAACGATACGCTATCTTATGCAGAAAGTTGTCTGTCACCTTTTAATTAATCCCATTTGATACCATCTTATGCCATTTATATCAGTCGATACACATTATCGACATAGAGTAGCACTATCGCTATTGATAGTTATTAACAACTGTTTCATATTAGTAAGTAATTTTATGTCAATGTTTGGTAAATGGAAATAGAATTTACCGCATAACTATATCATCAAGTTTTTTTAAGGAGACAGTCATGGCGATTGGCTTATTCATCTTAGCAGTAATCATTCAGTTAGCCGTCGTCTTGGCCATCTTTTTACTGTCCCTATCTCGCGTTACCGGTAGCGTCGTTGCGCTTGTCACTGTCGTGGTCACCGCTATCATCAGTCCTTGGTCGCTTATTTTGGGTATACCCATAGCCCTACTATGTCTGGTGCTGCTGGTCGCGCCGCTTCGACAATCTTTGATTACTAAACCTGTGTACAAAGCATTAGCTGGCGCAATGCCAAGTATGAGCGATACTGAACGCGAGGCGCTTGATGCGGGTACCAGTTGGTGGGAAAAAGAGCTGTTTATGGGCGCGCCTAATTGGGAGACCTTTGCCAATTATCCTTATCCCCAGCTGTCCGAGGAAGAGCAAAGCTTCATTGACAATGAAGTCGAAACCTTATGTGCCATGCTAGATGAGTGGCAAATTCAACATGAAGATAAAGAGCTGTCGCCACAAGCGTGGCAATTCATTAAAGATAATGGATTCTTGGGATTAATTATTCCCAAAGAGTACGGCGGTTTAGCATTCACCTCTTACGCTCAGAGCCGAGTCATGAGTAAGATTGCCTCGCGCTCTCCTACTGCGGCCGTCACATGTATGGTTCCCAACTCGCTAGGTCCTGGCGAGTTATTGATGCACTATGGTACTGAAGAGCAAAAACTACGTTGGTTGCCCGGTCTTGCTATAGGTAAGGAGATTCCCTGCTTTGGCTTGACAGGTCCGGAGGCAGGTTCTGATGCGGGCGCTATCCCTGATACTGGCGTGGTCTGTTATGGTATGCATGAGGGCGAACAGGTGCTTGGTCTGCGCATGAATTTCTCAAAACGTTGGATTACTCTAGCACCTATCGCTACGGTTGTTGGCTTAGCGTTTAAGATGTATGACCCAGAAGCACTACTTGGTGATGTTAATAAAACCGATTACGGTATTACTTGTGCCTTAGTTCCTGCCAATCATGAAGGGGTTATTACCGGACCACGCCATAGCCCTAGTGGCTCACCATTTATGAATGGTACGGTCGATGGAACCGATGTATTTATCCCGTTAGATTATATTATTGGTGGTGTTGAGAATGCGGGTCGCGGTTGGCGGATGCTGATGGAATGTCTCGGCGTTGGTCGTGGTATTTCACTACCTGCCCTATCGACATCTGCAAGCGAGATGACGTATCTCTCTGTTGGCGCGTTTGCCAAAGTTCGCGAACAGTTCAAAATCTCAGTAGGTAAATTCGAAGGCATACAGGACGTTACGAGTCGCATGGCCAGTCAGACCTATATGCTTGAGGCTTTTCGTCATTTGGTCACCTGCGGACTGAACCAAGGTGGTACGCCATCAGTGATGACAGCGATGGCAAAATATTACGCAACGGAAACCATGCGCGAAGTCATTAATGACGGTATGGATGTGGTTGGTGGGCGTGCGATTCAAATGGGACCACGTAACTTTTTAGCGGTTCCCTACCAAGCCATTCCAGTGTCAATTACGGTTGAGGGCGCAAATATTTTAACTCGCTCGTTAATGATATTTGGTCAAGGGGCGATGCGCTGTCACCCTTACTTATTTGATGAGTTACAACTGCTGCAAAGTGAAGACAAAGAAGGCGCGCTTAAGCAATTTGATAATTTATTCTTCAAACATCTAGGCTATACTTTTAATCGTGGAGCCAAAGCCTTTATCGCAGGTTATGTCGGCGGTAGTAGTGATGCACCAAGCTTTGCCGACAGCTTTACTCTTCCTTACTACAAGCATGTCAATCGCTTAAGCGCCAGCTTTGCGCTGACCGCTGATATGGCGCTGGGGCTACTTGCAGGTGACTTGAAGCGTAAAGAAATGCTCTCTGGTCGTTTGGCTGATATTCATGGACATCTATTTATCGCGACGGCTATTTTGCAATTTTATCAACATGGTACTAAATCAAAAGCGGAGCGTCTCCATGCTGAAGTTGCACTGCAACATAGCTTGTTTACGATTCAAGAAGCATTTGTCTCTTTCTTTGCTAACTTCCCTAATCGTTTAGCGGCTAATGTGGTTAGTTTCGTCACTTTTCCTAGCGGACGTATCTTTACGCCAGCAAGTGATGAGCTCAAAACTCAGCTTGGTGATACCTTTATGGATGATTTTGAGGCCAATCCATTCCGCGATTATCTAAAAACGATGGTGTATTACAATACCGAGCCTGAAGATGTTACTGGTCGGATGGAACATGCTTATCAGACGCTACTTGAAGTTGAGCCATTATGGCAAAGGTTCAAAAAATCAGAGCATAAAGGCAACTTTGAAGGGCTAACTTTTGAAGATCATGTGGTACATGCGAGCCAAAGTGGTGAGATAACCGAAGAGGAAGCGGAGCAGCTCATTAATTATAATGCACTGCGCTTTGATTCGTTATTGACTGATGTATTTGACGAGCATTTACTGCAAGCACAAGAGCGCGTTAATCCGCATAGTATAGAGAACGCAGTTCATAAACTGACGGATTATGCACAGCTCAAGAGTAATGCGCAAAGACAAAACGGTATTCAAAATAGTGAAGATCAAATCAGTAAAGAGCTAGCTGCTAGCAATACCGAGCAGGCTATCACTGACAATGCCACGGCTCATCCTATTCATGAGCAAACTGGTGACGCTAATCCAGATCACGGGTATGAAAGTGATGGTGATGTCAAAATGGTTGATGAGCAGGATACGACTCAGGAGGTCATCTCGCAAACTCAATTTGATGCCTCTCATCCTAGAGCAGAAGCACTGACGCATCGTACTCGTGATGCCGAATCAATATTAAGCGAGCGCATGAGTTATAACCACAGTCATAATCCTGATAAGCGCTCTAATAATATTGAAACGTCTGTGCAAAACTCGTCTGCAGATAAAGAAGATGATGTGAATGAGATAAAAAATAGTGACACAAAGCAGACCTTATCAGATAAAACCCAATGGCAAGATGGTTTGCATCGAGATGAAAACGATAAGGCTTAATTTTTCGTGTTCATAGTATAGTGAGTTCAATATAAAAACGATACAGCGGGACGGGTATACATTTTTTGCAGCCTCTGTCTGCGTAGGCACAGCAAGCAAAAAAAAATTATACCAGTCTCGCGTCATATCAAAACGTATCTGTTTTATTTAGAATCGACTATAAGACAGTATAATGCAAGATTATCAAAAGCCCCGAACCAGATGGTGTGGGGCTTTTATTTTGTCATTTCATTGTCATTATTTTATGTTTAGTTTAATCAAAAACGTACTTAGTGAGCATGGCTAGACATACCAAGACAATCATAGGACGTATCAGTCGACTGCCCCCTTTGACCACCATATGTGAGCCAAAGTATGCGCCTATCGTTTGTCCCACCATCATCGCTAAGCCTACTTTCCATAACACATTGCCACCCAAGATAAAAAATATTAGCGAGCCTATATTGGTAGATAAGTTCAGCACCTTTGCCGCGCCAGTCGCTTCAATGATCTGCCGACCGCGCAGTGCCACATTACCAAGTGCAAAGAACATTCCTGTTCCTGGACCCATGTAACCATCATAAAACCCGATAACTGGGGCTACAATTTTTTGCCACGCGCCCTCAGAGATACGTGGCGTCGACTCTATATCCCCAAGTTTAGGAGCGAACAAAGTATAGATACCGATAGCAGCAATCAAAAAGGGTATGAGCTTTTCCAATAAATCTGGTGGAGACAGTTGTACCGCAATAGTTCCAATAACTGACCCAATGAACGCAGCAATAATCGCTACTTTAATACGCTGCGGCCTTACGACCCCTTTTCTAATCATCGTAATGGAAGCAGCCAGCGCTCCTGATGCCGCTTGTAGCTTATTGGTGCCTAAAGTCAGCACTGGCGGGACATTAGCTAATAGCAATGCTGGAATAGTCAATAAACCACCGCCACCTGCGATAGCATCGATGAAGCCTGCAAGTGCTGCCACAGCCGTTAGCATTAAAATAATCTCGAGCGAGAGGGTTAAGTCCATAAAGATGGCCTTATAAAAATAAATGATAAAATAGTAGTTGCCACTAAATAGCAGTTTTCATGAAGAACTATAGTTAAAAAGACAGCGCTTTATAACGTTAAGAAGAGAAGGTCTAATAGTAACTATTAATAAGATTAACAACCCGAAGACCAAGCATTATAATGCTAAAACATCAAAAGCGCTAAAGACGGTTCAGATTTAGTTAAATCTGCCTTGAGTTACTGTTTAACAGTAATCAACATTGTGGCATTACAGCATTATATTTTATGATAATAATTGTCGACATTATTAGATCTTTTAAAAATATAGTCGATACTTAATAAAACAGATACGTTAAGTGATGACGCAAGAGGCGTATAAATTTTTCTTGCTTGCTGTGTCTACGCTGACAGAGGCTGCAAAAAATGTATACTTCTCTTGCTGTATCGTTTTTATATTGGACTGACTATAGGATGTAAATCGAAGGGTAATGAGCCACTCATGATCGCGTTACGACTCATCTCATGACTGTTATATTATTCTCATGATTGCTAAACAGTAGTCTAATACATATTGTTTAACGCATTTTATTGTTTATAGTGGTGAAATTATGAGAAACTAAAGGTAGTTGTCGGCAAGATTGCGATAAATATGCAGATAATTGCTTGAGTTTACGATATATATTTAATCAATGAGGATAACATGGCAATACGAAGGTTTAAGGCTTTTTTTGAATTTGAGGCGGCAGGCGGTATCGTTCTAGCATTGGCTGCCATTGCTGCCATGATTATTGCCAACACTCCCCTCAATGTATGGTATGAGGCCTTTATTCAAGCACCAGTTGCTATTAAGATAGGTGCTTTTGAGATTGCCAAAGACGCCCATCATTGGATTAATGATGGTTTGATGGCGATTTTCTTTTTCTTAGTTGGGCTTGAGCTGAAACGCGAAGTCTTGATTGGTGAATTATCTAATCTCAAGCAAATTATCCTGCCTGCAGGCGCAGCAGTTGGCGGCATGGTTATGCCTGCTATTGTATATATATTATTCAACTATAATGAGCCTGAATACTGGAAAGGTTGGGCAATTCCAGCAGCTACTGATATTGCCTTTGCCATAGGAATACTAAGCCTACTAGGCAGTCGCGTACCTAACTCGCTAAAAGTTTTCTTAGTATCGATTGCTATATTTGATGATATTGGTGCTATTCTCATTATCGCACTGTTTTATACCAGTGATTTATCATTAAGCTCATTAGCTTTGGCGGGTTTATGTCTGCCCTTTTTGTACATTCTAAATCGACGCAACGTCACTAGCATTACGCCTTATTTACTTATTGGCGTCATCATGTGGGTATTTGTTTTGAAATCAGGTATCCATGCTACGTTAGCCGGTGTGGTTCTAGCATTGTTTATCCCAATGTTCGATAAAACTGATCCTGAGCACTCACCCCTCGAAGAGCTGGAACATGACTTACAAAATATGGTCTCTTTTGGTATTTTGCCACTGTTCGCCTTTGCCAACTCAGGTATATCATTAAAAGGTGCAGGCTTAACTGAACTTTTCCATTCTGTGCCGCTTGGCATTGCCGCGGGTTTATTTATTGGTAAGCAACTTGGGGTCATGATGATGTGCTGGTTGATATTCAAATTAGGTATCTCCAAAATGCCAAATGGTATGAACTTTAAGCAAATATATGGTGCAGCTTTATTGTGTGGCGTGGGCTTTACTATG
>JBBSUA010000080.1:0-7685 GCA_038235315.1 Pseudomonadales bacterium
AAGCCGATCGCCAGCTCTTGATTATGATGTGGATCGAACAGTGCTGCAGTCTCTAAAGTTGGCATTAATAGCTGAGTGGCATTGAGATTCTGACAAGCCATACGCCAGTTGGATAAGCTATACATATCAACTTTTGGCAGTACAAAACCATCAAGTAATTCGATATGCTCAAAATCAGCTAGCTTCTGTAACATCATCGGATTACGCGGACGTACAAACACCAATGGTCGCGTTGGCTGCGTTGATTGCTGCGTTGATTGAATGGTGGCTTGTCTTGAAGGCTCATTAATACTATGAACGTGCGATGCCCAAGTATCTAACAAGGTCTGCAAGCGCGTCAGCGCCAGCTCAACATCGTTATAACTCACCGCATCTTCTAAGCAGATAATAATGCTATTGATCGTTGGTAATTTATCGCGTTTGATAAATTGCCAAATATCTTGGCGAGTAGCAGGCATATAGAGACTTGCACCCAACTGATAAGGATGATGAGTGAGTGGCTTAACCATCGCATGGCGATCAGTGATTAGATGCTCATAAGATTGAGTATAATTATAAAAATCTGATTCTTTATTGGGAAGTTCTGGCATAGTCGGCGTCACAAATAGTGATAAATAAAAAGTGATGAATAGCACTGTCTAGTGTCAAAATAATCATGCTGAATATACCCGCAGCTAGCTATCTGTCGCACGCTGCTTGATAAGCGTAATCGCTTGATAGGGTAGTATTTTAGCACCCAATACCACGATATTAATACCTCTTTGGGCACATAAATGTCGCAATAATACAGTATCGGGATGATCAGCAGTCGCTAGCAACACGCGCTCAGGATCTCGGCGTAATATCGCTCTTGTGGCTTCTGCAATAGTCGGCTTGATACGGTTGCGATTGGTAATTTTATAGTCGTCAGCCACCTCATTAATGACATCGGCAGTTTGATAACGAGGTTGCGTAAAGGTAGGCAGTTGCTCAAATGTTATCGTTAAGTGCTGTCTTGCAGTATCAATACAATCAACAAATGCCAAGCTATGATCAACGTCTACTAAGTTATCATAAAACACACTGCGATGTAGCCCTGATTCGGGCGCAGTATAAAGACTACGTGATATCAGTCCTGATACCGTACTATTCAATAAACCTGATGGAATGAGCCAATCTTCCTCACTAGCAGTGAGCCAAGCCACGCCTGCAGGATCAGCGAGAGTGAGTAGGGGAATAGTATTCACACCTTGATGAAAAATATTTCTGAAATTTGGATGTGTCGGCTCATTAAACACGGCAAGACTATGCACCAACTCTTGATAGATCGCGCCTTTACCTGTCCAACCATCAACGAAAACTAGTGAACTATTTGGATAAGCATCTAGCAGCATTTGCAGCGCTACAGGATCAAGCCCACGATCACGAATAATACTAATGCCATAATGCACACTCGGCATGGAATAAGCGCAGTTGCTATCTGCCAACGCCCGCTGTAGCAAAACACCAATCGGCAAACCGGCGCGCACTAAGCTGACCAGCACCAACGGTCGCTCACTATTAACAGTATCATCAAAAATATGATGCAATGAATTGGCAAGATTAGCAATATCAGTCGCAGTGCGTTCTGTGCCTTGAGCTAATGCTTGCGCATATAGCTGTTCGTGCATCGGCGTTGGTGCGTGCTCCAAAGTTAGCATATCTGAATAATGACGCTGACCACTTTGGATTAAGGCTTCTTTTTGAGTGACGGGTACATCAGCGACTGCATCTTTATCAACGATATCTAATAATACGGTGACATCGGAAGGCAGATAACTACCCGAACCGTAGCTATTCAAAGGAGCTATTTTTTGATTAGATGGTCTGCTCGTAATAGTAGAGTTATTCACGTTCATTATGCTCACCGTGTTTATTATAGTTGCTTCAACATAAAACAAATACAGATGTGATAGTGTGCTACTGGTACAAATTTCCCTCGCTTGCTGCGCGACTTCGTCACTCCAGAGGCTTCGGTAAATTTATCCCAGTAGCACTGTATTTTTTTATAGGGCGTGTTGAACATTCGACCATGGCACTGACAGTGACTATTTTTTAGGCGATCCAAAGTTAAAAATATCTAGTTTAGTCGTTCTAAGCGGATAGTTTTAACACAGGAGCGGCAAAAAAGAGTCCTGTCCCTTCGGGCTAATGCTAAAATTGCCACATACTGCGTTACAAATTTAGCTAAGGCATCTGCATTATCGTCAATTTGTGCCTTGTCTGAAACAATTTTAGATATTAGCAGTGCCTATTTGCGAATGTTCAACACGCCCTAGTATATCGACTATGTTGAGGATAAAGTTACGCTTTTAGTGTTGAATGCAGCTGCCCATGATTGGGCATTCCATACCAGTCTAATAGCTGCAAAAAGGGCAAATCTGCCAAACTATCACCAAAGCCAAAACTGGGTCGCTTGCTGTCTAAATGATTATCTAACAGAAACTGCACGGCATGACGTTTATGAATAGCGTGCGGTAGTATCGCTAGATTATTAGCATTCACATGCACATAAAAGTGCTTATCAAAGTCTGGAATTAATGTCGATAGCTGTTCAGCTAAATTGGCTAATATTTGATGGTCTTTTTGCGCATGCTTGATCGCTAGATAAATGGTAAGCTCATCAGTGATAAATCTATCAGTATGCAGCGTAAATACTAGGTTATTTTGACCGCTATGTTCAAGAATCAATTCAGCAAGTTGGTTTATCTGTTTTTGTAGCGGCAAAAGCTGCTGATGAATATACTGCTGCCAAGCATTGAGCGGTTCACCGTTTGGCGTTAGAATGATTGCACCATGGGTTAATACTTGCCAACTGATAAAAGGTAGTTTGACTCGTTTAATTTCACTACGATCACGCGCAGTGACGACAATCAGCTCAGTGCTAGCAAGCAACCAATTAAAAAACACAGCTTGGCGCTGAGTCATAAAGCTTAATGGTTCGCCTTTCTTATTAACGGTAGCGCAAACTAAATCTTCAGCTTCAGCCGTCGGCAAATTCCAAGCCTCAATCTTACGCTGGGTCTGAAATAACGTATCGTCCAAATCCATTAGGGCGTAGGGTTTGATGATGTCAGGATTTGATTGAAAGTAGGGAGTAGTCATTGAGTTTTCCGTAAGCGATGGCGCCTCATTCTATGACGAGATTTAGCATAGGGTAGAGAATTAAGGATAGTATCATGTCGTCTATCTACCGACGTTATTTAATATAATAATAATCGTAAATAACAGAGACGTCGCCGAATATATCAGCCACAGTACGGTTTATTCATCATGAACTGTGAATTCATAGACGACCATTAATATGACTACCCATATATTTCCTCTAATCTCAAGCAAGACACTAAACGACCTTCCCATTCACGCAGCTCAGGTTCGATTTCGCTACAGATAGGTTTGGCATACGGACAGCGCTTGTGTAGTGCGCAACCACTAGGCGGGTTAAGAGGACTAGGTAATTCACCTTGTAGAGTCAGCTCTTTTTTATGACCCGTAACCGTCGGTGCTGCCGAGAGTAAGGCAATTGTATAAGGGTGTTTAGGGTCATTGTAGATAGCCTCCTTAGGGCCATGCTCAACCGCTTTTCCTAAATACATCACCATCACATCATCAGCGACGTGACGCACAACTGAGAGGTTATGCGAGATAAAGACGTAAGCGGTGTGATACTCATCCTGCAAGTCCATAAATAGATTTAATACTTGCGCTTGAATAGAGACGTCTAGTGCTGATGTGGGTTCGTCAGCGACGACAATTTTAGGATTGAGCATCATAGCGCGGGCAAGGGCAATACGTTGACGCTGACCACCAGAGAACATATGCGGATAGCGACCCGTGTGCTCAGGGCGCAGACCAACATGCTTCATCATCTCATGAACTTTGGTGCGTTTTTCTTCTTTAGATAGGTCAGTATGAATATCTAAAGGTTCGGTCAGCTGATAGCCGATAGTATGGCGTGGGTTAAGACTACCGTATGGGTTTTGAAACACCATTTGAATCTCAGTACGTAATTCTTTGAGATCCCGTCTGTTATAGCTGGTAGTCGCTTCATCATTGATGAATAATTCGCCACTGGTCGGTTGTTCTATCAATGTAAGCTGGCGCGCTAACGTAGATTTACCGCATCCTGACTCACCGACGACTGCCAAAGTTTTACCGGCCTCTAGCTCAAATGAGATACCATTTAATGCCTTGACGGAACCTTTACCTTTACCCAAACCTAAAGAGACTTGGTAGTGCTTGTGCAGATTGTCAGCCTTTAAGACAATTTTATTACTCATAGCTGAGACTCCAGAGTAGCGGCTTGAGCGCTTAGAGAAGGATGATCAGGTAGGGTTGAGTGTATAGAACGAACTTTACCAGTTGGGGTGTTTAATATAGGGGGTGGCACCTCACAAGCGGGCTCTTTATACGGGCACCTTGGCGAAAGTAGGCAGCCTGTTGGGCGATCGTATTGACTGGGCACCACGCCAGGTAAGCTGTTCAATCTATCTTGGCCTATAGCCAATTCTGGAATCGCTTGCAGCAAAGCTTCAGTATAAGGATGAGCGGGAGTCTGAAATATTTCTGGCACCGTACTGGTTTCTACCACTTGACCGGCGTACATGACAGCGACATCGCGAGAGTTCTGGGCTACTAGACCTAAGTCATGAGTGATAAGTACCATCGCCATCTGCTTTTCGCGTTGCAAACGACCCAACAAATCCATAATTTGCGCTTGCACGGTAACATCTAGGGCTGTAGTCGGTTCATCAGCTATCAGCAGTTTTGGCTCGCAGGCTAGGGCTATTGCAATCATTACTCGCTGACTCATACCCCCTGAGAGTTGGTGCGGATATACTTTTAAACGATTCACTGCATCTGGCATCTCAACCAACTCTAGCAATTCTAAAATACGCTGACGCACTGCTGCACCACGTAGTCCCAAATGAGTCGTTAACACCTCTGCTATTTGCATCTCAACCGTGAAGCTTGGATTAAGACAGGACATCGCGTTTTGAAAGATCATCGAGATATGTTTGCCAATAATCTTACGCTTAGCTTTGACAGGCATAGTTAACAGCTCTTGACCGTCAAAGTTGAGCCGTTCAGCGGTTACGGTAGCCGAATGAGGTAATAGACCCATCAGTGCCATCATAGTGACCGACTTGCCTGAGCCGGACTCACCAACTACGGCTAGTACTTCGCCTTGTTTTATTTTTAGAGAAACATCATCAACTGCACGAAATGCACGTGCGCCTTCACCAAAAACAACGGACAGATGCTCAACCTCTAGCAATAGTGAATTGTCTGTTTTGGCGTTATTTATTATAGAATTAATCATTAAGATACCTGCTTCAATTTTGGATCTAAGGCATCACGTAAACCATCGCCAGTTAGGTTGATGGACAACGCCGCTAAGAAAATCGCTATACCCGGCCAAATTGCTAACCAAACATTACTTTGAATATATTGGCGAGCAGTACCGAGCATCGCACCCCACTCAGCATCAGGTGGTTGAACACCGAAACCTAAGAAACCAATCGCGCCTGCTTCTAATATGGCTGTAGAGAAAATCATAGTCGCTTGGACGATTAATGGTGCCATACAATTGGGCAATATAGTGATGAACAATAAGCGCAGTACACTTGCACCCATGACCTGTGAAGCAATGAAATACTCGCGTTGTAGCTCAACCATTGCGGTAGCACGGGTCAACCTGATAAAAGGTGGCGTACATACTAAGGCAATAGTAATGATAGTGTTGGTCATCGAAGGCCCCAAGATAGCGGCGATGATAATAGCGAGTAACAAGCTTGGATAAGACATCAAAATATCATTAACCAGCATGACCGCTTTGCCCCAAATCTTCGGCCAAAAGGCAGCGCTTAATCCTAAAGATACCCCTACAATCAGAGCCATCGTCGTGGCGCTTATACCAATAAATAATGAATAACGCGCCCCATGCATGACGCGAGAGAGCGTATCACGGCCAGCATCATCGGTGCCCAAAAAGAACATAGAGTCACCACCACTAAAAAAGGAAGGGGGTAGCTGTTCTTTGCCAGTAAATAACTCATAAGGGTCATAAGGGGCAATGGCAGGGGCTAAAATAGCGACGATGACCATCAACATCAAAACAAAAAACCCCAATACTGCGCCTTTATTTCGGCAAAACGTGTATAAAAACAGCTGCCAAGAAGACGGTGGTTTTGGTGCTATCAGAGCAACGTCGGAAGGAAGTACAGAAGGCTTCATTGGATATTCCTTTAGTGAATCAGACCTTGTTTTACTCCCCAACTTGCTTACTTTATTTAACTAAGCTGCTTATTTTATTGAGCTAGCTTAGCAAGCGCTTGGCTTATGCAAGATTAGTAATACAAATTTAGGGGACACAAGGTCATCACGAGCACTATGGCTAATTATGAAAAATTATAAATAGGTATTGCAGACACGGTCACAATGTATCAAACATGCATCAAATAGGGCTTACCCTAACAATAGACTATGCGGAATGACGTATTCTAGGATTAATAAACCCATACAAAATATCGATCATTAAGCTCACCAGAATCAAAGCGGTGGCTACCAATAAAATACCGTTTTGCACAATAGGATAATCACGAGTAAAGAAGCCATCTAATAACCAGTTACCGACACCCGGCCAACTAAAGATGGTCTCGGTAATAATGGCACCCGCCAGTAGCGTCGCCATCTGTAATCCCACTACGGTGACGACAGTAATGAGCGTATTACGCATGACGTGAATTAAAATCACGCGTCTTGGCGACAGACCTTTCGCTCTTGCCGTACGTACATAATCTTCATCCAACACTTCAAGCATAGCCGAGCGCGTCATACGAGCGATCATAGCTAGAGGAATAGTAGATAGCGCTACAGAGGGTAGGATAAAGTGCTTTACGACATCCCAGAAGGCTCCGGGCTCACCAGAGGTCAAGGAGCCTAGCAGCCAAGACCCATACAGAGGTTTGACGTCTAGGAACTGTGCGACAGAGATGACCCCAGAGACTGGTAGTAAGCCTAAGTAATGGGCGAATACACCCGTTAAGATAGGACCAAGTAGATAAATGGGCATAGAATACCCTGCCAGTGCGCCAGACATTAACGTGTAGTCAATCCATGTACCTCGGCGTAGGGCAGCAAAAATACCTAGGCTTACACCAACCACACTCGCTATCGTAATTGCACAGAGCGCCAACTCTAAAGTCGGAACGAAATGCGCAAAAAAGTCTTGTAATATAGGGGTTCGGGTGCGAAAGGATTCACCAAAGTCACCTTGCAGTATCCCGGTGAGATAATCCCAATATTGTACTGGCAAAGGCTTATCTAAACCAAGGCGGGCTAAGGCCTGCGCATGTAGATCAGGATCAACCATACGCTCTCCCATCATGATCTCAACCGCATCGCCAGGTACTAGGCGAATGAGTATAAAGGTCGATAGGGTTAAGCCGATATAGACCGGAATCAAAATTGAAATCCGGCGTAGAATATAAAGTAGCATAGCTCGGCTCGTTGTTATAAAGGTGGCTTTTACGGAGTATAGCGACGTTTCGCGTACTGAAGTTTTGATCAAGCTTTGAACAGGAATGTCAAATGCATTACCTTGAACAAATATCTTTAACAATAGATCAGACAAATACGGCTGGAACAGAATCTCTGAACCAGCC
>JBBSUA010000081.1:0-7665 GCA_038235315.1 Pseudomonadales bacterium
AACGAAACTATCTTCTACAGAAACTGTCTTCTACGATAGTACTAACTACATCGCTGGTAATGGCGGTGGTATAGAGGTCGTCTTAGTATCGTCTTTTGATAAATTGATTTCGTGATGCTGATAAACTCTCGGTGGACGCGGAGACTCACCAGCTAAGATATCTTGCAGTTGATCACGATCAATAGTTTCCCATTTCATCAAAGCATCTACCATAGCATGCATTTTATCTTGGTTAGCTTCGATCAGCTCACGAGCGATGTCATACTGCTCTTCTAGCATCCGACGGACCTCATCATCTACCTTTTGCTGAGTCGCTTCTGAAATCGAGCGACCACCGCCACCAAAGTAGCCTTGCGAGCTATCATCGTCTTCGTAGACCATAATACCTAGAGCATCTGACATACCGTACTTAGTGACCATCGCTCGTGCCATCTTCGTTGCACGTTCGAAGTCATTAGAAGCACCTGTCGACATCTGATTGATGAAGACTTCTTCTGCAATACGACCGCCAAACAAGATAGCAATATCGCTGAGCATTTTTGACTTATAAAGACTGGTCTGATCATGCTCAGGCAGTTGCCACGTTACACCAAGAGCAAAACCACGCGGCATAATAGTCACTTTATGTACTGGATCGGTACCCGGTAGCAACTCTGCGACTAAAGCATGACCTGACTCATGATAAGCCGTAGCACGACGCTCTTCTTCGCGAATGACCATAGATTTGCGCTCAGGACCCATATATAGCTTGTCCTTTGCATCTTCGAAGTCATTCATATCGACGCTACGCTTGCTGCGACGCGCTGCAAATAATGCTGCTTCGTTCACTAAGTTGGCAAGCTGTGCACCCGTAAATCCGGGTGTACCACGAGCCAGTGAATTAGCGTCAACACCCGTAGTGTTTGGCAGTTTACGCAAATGCACTTTTAAAATCTGCTCACGACCTTTGATATCTGGCAAGCCTACTTGTACCTGACGGTCAAAACGACCTGGACGCAATAATGCTTTATCGAGAACGTCTGCACGGTTAGTTGCAGCGATGACGATAACGCCTTCATTGCCTTCAAAACCATCCATCTCAACCAATAACTGGTTCAATGTTTGCTCACGTTCATCATTACCACCGCCCATGCCAGATCCACGATGGCGACCGACTGCATCAATCTCATCAATAAAGATGATACAAGGAGCACTTTTCTTCGCTTGTTCAAACATATCGCGGACACGAGACGCACCAACACCGACGAACATCTCGACAAAATCAGAACCTGAAATTGAGAAGAACGGCACTTTAGCTTCACCAGCAATCGCACGAGCTAATAGCGTTTTACCCGTACCCGGTGGACCTACCATCAAGATACCACGTGGAATAGTCGCACCAAGTTTAGTAAATTTATCGGGGTCACGTAAGAACTCGACTACCTCTACCACTTCTTCTTTAGCTTCTTCACAGCCAGCCACATCATCAAAGTTTACTTTGATCTGATCTTCAGTGAGCATCTTAGCTTTTGATTTACCAAAGCTCATAGGGCCACCGCCTTTGCCCCCAGCCCCACCTTGCATGTTGCGCATAAAGAACAGAAACAGACCAATAATCAATAGAATTGGGAAGCTGGCAATTAGCAACTGCATTAAGACGCTTTGACGTTTAGGTGCAGTACCTTCGATATTTACTTGATTTTCACGCAGTAGCGGCAATAACTGTTCATCAGCTACAGCAGGGCGAATGGTCTCAAATGAAGAACCATTTTTCTTCTCGCCAGTGATTTGTTCACCGTCAATCTCGATACTGGCTACTTGATTTTCGGACACTGCGGTCACAAATTCAGAGTAGTTAAGGCTATCGGGTTCGGTAGACTTATCAAAGCCGCTGAACACCAGCACCAAAACGCCGATTACCACCAGCCACAATAAGGTATTTTTTACCATGTCGCTCACTAGTTTTCCCATCCCTTACTTATTGGTGTGTCAACTTGACACGTGACGTCTATAAACATATCGTTTATAACCAGACGACTTTGCTTAAAAAAATGCTAGAAACAAAGTTAATATAGCATGATATATGGTTTTGACTCGCATTATTCAAGTGAGATCTGCGTTTATTCAGTTAACAATTGTAGCAGTTTTAATTTTATCTAAATCATTATTTATAACATTAATATAAACAATAAAACCAGCATAACCTATTGAATAGGTTAAACATATAAATTATTTGATAGCTATCCAAAACATCTCTTTTGATCGTGGACGCGATGCTGCAGGTTTAATACTGCGTATTTTACTAAAATTATTCTGCAATTGCTTACGTAACTCTTGCGTTCCTGAACCTTCAAACACTTTCATAATCAGGGCACCACCTTCCGGTAAAGTTGCCAAAGCAAAATCTACCGCCAACTCGCACAAGTACAGCATTCTTGGCTGATCAACAGCGCTATTGCCTGCGGTATTGGGCGCCATGTCAGACAGCACAACATCTACTTGCCTATCGCCTACCTCTGCCATAATACTGTCAAAGACGGCTGCCTCACGAAAGTCACCTTGAATAAAAGTAACATCTGCTAGAGCATCCATAGCCAGAATATCAGAAGCAATTAAGGTCCCTTGCTCGCCAACTATTTTACTGGCTACTTGTGACCAGCTGCCAGGAGTACTACCTAAATCTACAACAGTCATACCTTTACTGATGAGATTGGTTTTTTCATTAATCTCAATGAGTTTGTAAGCGGCACGCGCACGGTAGCCATCTTTTTGAGCTTTTTTTACATAATGGTCGTCAATATGTTCCTTTATCCAGGCGCGGCTGCTTTTTGTCAGCTTTTTATTGTCAATACGCGTGGCCAAAATACCTACTCCTGCTGTTTGTCTTTGGTGATGAGTACTATAGAAGATGGAGCATAGCAAACTTTATGTAGTCAGTCCTCAATAAAAGAGAGTCGTTTGTAGTAACGTGCTACTGGTATAGATTTTTCTCTTAGTTTACAAATGGACTAGGATGTTTATGATTTAACAGCATTATCATGCGCTAGCGTTTATAATGCAGTAAGACAATCAGTTTAACATCTTCATTACCTAAAATCGTGCAAAATCCTGCTGTTTTCATGCAAGATGGGCATAGATTATTTATAATGGTTATTAGCTTTTTTAATGATTATTAACTCTATTTTTACTTTTATTAATGTTTAGGAATTTTATGGAACTCGATAACGCAACAATCAAACGCCTAAAAGGTATTGGTCACGATTTAAAACCAGTCGTTATGATTGGTAATAACGGTGTTACGCCTGCAATCACTGAAGAGATCAACCGCGCTCTGAATGATCATGAGCTAATCAAAGTTAAATTGCCAGCGGGCAGCAAACATGACCGTGATTTGGTTTGTACTGAGCTTGCCTCCACTGCCAACGCCTCTTTAATTCATACTATCGGTCGTATGGCATTATTACTGCGTCAAAATCCAAACGCTAATCCTAAGCTTTCTAATTTAGCACGCCATGCTGAATAAGCTAGGCTAAGCAAGTTAACATAAAAGTTATATTTTCCAAAGCCGCGGTGCGTCATTGCTCGCGGCTTTTATATTTTTTAAGTTAAACACCCTTTATTATACTTTTTGCAGCTACATCTTATTTTGAATCCGTTACGAGCCAGCTATGAGCCAAACTTTTAATTTACAGTTAGCGACCGATACTTTATCAATAGAGGCGCAGCGTCTCGGCGTTCGACCAGAACAGCTAGAGCGCATTAACGTCACTGTTCACGCCTCAATCATTCTCCTACTAGAACCTCAGCTACACTTAACTTATCAAATTCAAATATCTGATGCTTATCTAGCAGCTCAGCTGAATTGGCCTGAGTGGACGCAAGATAACGTTAGTTTTACTGATTACTTATGGCAACAGACCTGCCTTGAGTGTTTTATTGCGGCTGGGTCATCATTAGATTATATTGAAATTAATGCCAGTCCAAGTGGTCATTATGCGCTCTACCAATTCCAAAATTATCGCGAGCCGTCATGTTTACCGCCTATGCCCTTGCTGCAAAAGGATGGTAAAACAACTGCACGTATTAATTGGTTTGATCATTCAGCAAAACGAAGATTAACACTTAGAAAAGTGACACCTATATTAAATTTTAGCCCAAGCACAGTTGATACTCTAACCGTGGCTAGCGCCTTACCCATTAGCACATTCATGCCTTGTTATCGCTATGAGCGTAGTTTTGGAGTACCTTTAGATCAGTTACCACTCAGCTTATTTGATAGCGCTCTATTTGATAATCTTAGTAATAAAGATAGCGGTAACAATACACATACTGATATTATTTACATAAATCAAATTCATCCCTGCGTCATTTTATGGTTCGGTGAGAGTGCATTATACTTTGCACCTGCTCACGCCTCACCGCCAGATTTCCATCAGCGCAGCTACTGGTCGAACTTTGATCCAAAGTATTAGCCTTACTATCGATTATCTTAAGAAGCAAACTATCAGTGCTTAATTTTTGATGAAAATGCCACAATATTATACAAAAAACCCAGCAGCGTCTCTAAGGACAGTACTGGGTTTGGAGCAAATGCTAAATTTATTTATAACTAATAAAGATGCTTATTTATCTGCCATAGCTAAATAGATACCACGGTTTGATGCGTCATCGACATATTGTGAATCACGCCATGTCGTATAGTTATGAACGCCGCTATAAGGACTAATACTGTTCTGACGGAAATCAGACACCCAATCTGAACCATCAAAAATCTGAATGTGACCATGCGGACGTTGCGATGAGCGATCATAAACAACCACATCACCAACTTGTGGCTGCATGTTATTGCTGATCTTAGTAAAACCTGCATTATTAAGCGTACCGCGCGAAGCATACTGATAGGCTGAAGGATTAGGAGTAAATTCATAACCTGCTGATTGTAATGCTTTACGGACATAACGTGCACAATAACCAGAGCTTCTAGAGAGGGCAACTTGTGACGCCCGTGCAGCAGCAATAGCAGGTGCAGAATTACGATCTGGCACTGAGCTTACTTGCTGCTGGCGTTGCTCGTAAGATAAACGGCTGGTTAATGAGGCAAGCTGATATTCTTTTTGTTTGGCGTGAGCACTAAGATTATCAATTGCTTGGCTAATCTCGTCATTGCTGGATACGTAGGCACCGCTATTGGTACTATAAATGTTTGTCGTAGAGCCGTAATTCTGAGAAATAGAGCTGTTGGTGATGGTATGACTCAAGGTATTATTTGGTTGAAAGGTTGTTTCGACAGCACCACTCGTTTGTGCTATGCCCATTCCCAATACTGACAAAATCAATAAAGCTTGTTTCATAAATTTACTACCTATTGTTGATACAAGATTGCTCGTCATCCGTAACGAAGCATCAATTAATTTAGAGAATATAATCATTAAACAATCATGATAAAATTCTAAGTAAAGCAGCTAACTATTCAGTCTTAAGTGGCTTACACTAGCATCGTTGCCAGCTATGTTACCTACCTCGTAAACGTTTGCTTTATATCCTATCTATACTAAATATCACATAAGCGTTAAACATGTTCATTTTGAATATCAATTTTTTCACTTACTAGGTGAGCTATATAATGTCAAAAAAACAGCCTAACCGACTTGCTGAGCTTATTGATCATCAATCATTTGCTGGTAGCGCACTACCCCAAACCCTTGCTGATAATATGCGTCTTTATAGTCAAGCAACCACTGAAGTCAAAACACTTTTAGTAGATTGTCTGCCTGAAGAAATACTGGATGGCTGCTGGGTCGTAGGATTAACTACTGAGCAACTAACGTTAAGTGTAAGTTCGATTACTGCTGCTAATCACATTCGTTACTTACAAAACGCTTACCTACAAGTTCTAACAGAGCATTCAATTACATTTAAACAACTCAAGAAGATTCGCATCGTGGTATCAAAAAATCAATCGACTTATTCGTTAAATAAACATCATTCAACAACATTAACACTTGGCTCAAAAGCTCATAAGACCAATGTAAATCAAGGCCTAAGCCAGAACACAAAGCGGACTATAGCACAGGCTGCAAACCATGTCACCACTGATGAAAAGCTAAAAAAAGCACTTTTAAGACTGATGGACGAGTGAAATTTCCTAGCTTACATTGTAAACTTATGTAATTTTTTTATAAAAATATCGTTTTTTTTAGTAAATATTCTGTCTTCTAATAGCAAAAAAAATCGTTTGGTGATTATATCCATAATACAGATATAACCATCAAACGATTTTTTGTTGTCTCAAGCATTGATATTGTCTAGCTTTGAGTTAAATATGCCTATCTTATATTATGTGAATCGATAATAAATCTAGTAATAACGAATCTTGGTTGTGTAATCTTACGTAATTGTTACGATACATCTTGTATATTCATGTACTCATGCTTCAATAGTTAGGCTCGTTAGAGGTAGATATTGGATAGGACAGTTTACATTGTCATCAAATGTTACAATTTCAAAGTTATCTGAGTCTGATAATATCTCACGTACTAATAAATTATTTAGCGCATGACCTGATTTATAAGCATTAAAACGACCCAAAATTGGATAACCGATTAAGTATAAATCACCTAACGCATCTAATATCTTATGGCGTACAAACTCATCTGCGAAACGCAGCCCTTCAGCATTCAATATATGCTCATCATCAATCACAATTGCATTATCCATGCTGCCACCTTTGGCAAGGTTATTTTGGCGCAATGTTTCAATATCACGCAAGAATCCAAAGGTGCGTGCAGAGCTCAACTCTTCAATGAAGTTATGAGTTGAAAAACAAAGCTGTGCGTGCTGAAAGTCTTTATCAAAGGCAGGATGATCAAAATCTATTTCAAAATTTAACTCAAAACCATCATAAGGTCGTAATTCTGCCCATTTATCATCAACCTTGACACGGATTGGCTTTACAATCCTCAAAAATTTCTTTGGACTCTCTTGCTCATAGAAGCCGGCTTGTAGTAACAGTCCGACAAAAGGAGCCGCACTCCCATCCATAATAGGAATCTCACTTGCTGATACGCGTACTAGCAAATTATCAACACCTAAGCCAGCGATGGCACTCAATAGGTGCTCAACTGTCCCGACACGAGTACCACCAAATACGAGATTTGATGACATCATAGTGTCTTGTACCAAAAAAGCACTAGCAGGAATAGGTTGGCATCCCTCAATATCAGAACGCTCGAAGACTATCCCTGTGTCAGCAGGCTGTGGATGAAACTCCAAATCAACAGGATCGCCACTATGTAGACCAATACCTGTCATGGCTATAGATGTTTTTATAGTTCGTTGATTCATGGCTATTCTCTCACATATCTTGTTACAATTGTCCTAGTGTACCATTAGCTGACCCTAATTCGCTATAGTCGAAAAAGGTAATTTACTTATTTCTATGATTAATATAAATGATTACCAACAAAATTTTAGCAGTAATTACTTATACTTACGGTGAGTGACAAACAAAATATAGGTAAATCTCTATCAAAATAATATATTTTGCAATACCTTTAACCAAGTGACATAAAAAAACCAGTACCTGAGCACTGGTTTTTCAAATATCACTTCAAAATAAGCATCACTACTCTAAAATATTTGAAATAAAATATAATAAACAATTGATGGGAATTTTATTTATTTTGT
>JBBSUA010000082.1:0-7630 GCA_038235315.1 Pseudomonadales bacterium
GACCCCAGTTGATGGAGTTAACCGTGCCTAAGTTATAAGCAGCTTTAAATTCCGCGTCTTGCTGTAGTGCTTTGACAATATCTTGGCAATCATCGAACATACCGTTGATTGCGATATTATGAATGTTCGCATCCGTCAAACTATACATCTGCGCACGTTGGAACTCGCTCATCTTGCCATGTGGTGACAGCATAAACACTTCAACATTATCTTTACCACGCAAGGCATATTCAGCAGCACTACCCGTGTCACCACTGGTCGCACCGATGATAGTAATTCGAGCACCTTTACGTTTAAGCACGTACTCAAAGGCATTGCCCAAGAATTGCATCGCCACGTCTTTAAAGGCTAGCGTTGGACCATTTGATAAGCCTAGAATATATACACCCTCTTCAAGCTGACGGACAGGGGTAATCTCAGCGTTGCCAAAAACTTCAGCCGTATAAGTTCGCTCAATAATATCTTGTAAGTCAGCAGCAGGAATATCGGTCGCAAAACGCTGCATAACAGCCATCGCTAGCTGCGGATAGCTGAGCGTACGCCACTCATCAAGCGTCGCACTGTCAATATTTGGATAATGCTCAGGCAGCATTAGACCACCATCAGGAGCAAGCCCCATTAGCAATACATCGCTAAAATCCATTGGTTCTGTCTGACCACGGGTACTGATATATTTCATGCAAGATTCCTACTTAATTATGAGGTTATTTCAATACAGTGAATTATAATAATCGTTTTTAATATTGCCATATCTATCAAATTCATTCACTGCTTAATGCACGTTTTTTTGCAACAAAGCATAATAAAAGCCATCGCCACTTTCACTATCTATTGGCAAGCATTGACGTCCGATATCCTGTTTGATACCCCAACTACACGCTTCAGTAAATTCAATAGTAGTAGCATCGGTATGATGATTCATAAACGCTTGCATCTGCTCGATGTTTTCTTGCTTTAATATTGAGCAAGTAATGTATAGCAAATAACCACCGACTTTTAACTGTGGCCATAAATTATCCAAGATTTCGGATTGTAGTCGTGCCGTTTGTTCGACATCTTCTTCATCACGCAAGATACTAATATCAGGATGGCGACGAATAACTCCAGTAGCCGTACAAGGCGCGTCTAACAATATAGCGTCAAATACTGGCGCATTATTATCTTGAGCTTTATTCTGTCCTTGCCAACGAGTGGCATCAGCACAGACGATATCTAGTTTGATCTGCTGTGAGTGCTCTAAATGTAGCCGTTCAAGATTCTCATGGATACGGGTAATACGTGGCGCTTCATTATCAATAGCGGTCAGTTTAATCTTATGAGTTTGGTTATTATCATCTTTATTATCGCTGTGTTTCACATGAAACAATGATGATTTATCAGTTGAATTTGATAGCTCTGAATTAAGCAGCTCTAACCAATGTGCAAGCTTGCCACCAGGCGCCGCGCAAGCATCTAAAATTTGCAAATCATCGGTATTACCATCAGCGCTAACTTTATTGATAAGGGCTTGATTGATCAAAGGCGCTGCAAGCTGAGCATACATATCTTGAATGCTAACGGCACCTTCAGCGAATGACGGTAAACCGCTCACCGCTGTGGTTTGTTCTAAACGTAACACCTGAGTACTTATATTAGTAGTCTCGCCAGCTTGGCTTGGTAGTTGTAAAGCACTAGTTATCTCAACCAAATCAGCGCTGATATCAGCTTCTTCTAACGCTTGCTGATAGGCGTCTACAGCATTAAGCGTAGTATTCACTCGTAAAAACATTGGCGCAGGCTGACGTAAGCCTTGCATCAGCGCATCGTACTCATCAGACCAATCTTGCTTGAGCTGATAGGCAAGCCAATTGGGTAAGCTGTGTTTTTTATCACACTTTTTGCGGAACTTGCTTGGGTTCTTGGCGACTTTACGCAAAATAGCATTGACCAAACCACTCGCATGAGCGAACTCAATCTCTTTTACTGCTTCAACAGTCTCATGAATAGCAGCGTGATCAGCCACTTCTAAATATAATAGCTGTACTAAGCCGACCTGAATAGTCGTACGCACTTCCGTCTCATCGATAGGATTGTCCGCTAAGCTATCAAGTAGACGCTCAAGCGCATACCACTGACGCAAGGTGGTCAATAATAGCGCATGAGCAAAACCCTTATCCCCTTCATGCAAACTATTGAGCAATGGATCAAGCACACTGGATAACGATTGACCATTTTGAATCGCGAGTAAAGTGCGAATCACACGTACACGTACGCTGCCCGTCATCTTTAGATTACTTGACGGCTTATTCTTATTGTTTCTAGACGCAGTTGCAGGTTGTCTCATGTTACTTTATTTCCTATATGAATTTTATAGCGTCTGTACTGATTAATTAGTCGAAATCATTTGTTTGAGTCAGTGCCAAATTGATCGCCGTCATTAAGCTGATTGCCATGACAAACTTGTTCGGCAGTAACAGGTTTACTGCCAGCAAACTGTAATGTGGTTATAGATAAGGTACTGCCATCCCCACAAGCCACTAGAATAGCTTTGCGTCCAACACTGATAACTGTACCTGCTGTTTCACTGGTTTGCTGCGAGGCGTTGACAGACAAGCTTGTCAACACTTTAACACGCTCGCCATTTAAAAAAGTATAAGTACCGGGCCATGGCGTGAGTCCACGTATTTGACGCTCAATGAACGCAGCGGAGCGTGTCCAGTCAATTTCACCTTCTGTTTTTACTAGCTTTTCGGCGTAATTCGCGTCACTATCGTCTTGTGGTATAGCTTTGCTTGATAATTGGATAAATCTTGCAATACAGCGCCAATAGCTGTTGCGCCAAGACTTGCCAATTTATCATGTAAACTGTCAGCTGTGTCACTGTCATTAATAGGACAGATGGCTTTATAGAGCATATCACCCGTATCTAGACCTTTATCCATTTGCATAATGGTAATGCCAGTTTCGACGTCACCCGCCAATAGTGCACGATGAATAGGTGCTGCTCCGCGCCAACGTGGCAGTAGAGAGCCATGAATGTTCAGACAGCCATAAGTCGGAATAGTCAAAACGCCAATTGGTAAAATAAGCCCGTACGCCGCTACTATCATCACATCTGGCTGATAGGTGCGCAACGTTTGTCTGGCAGCGATACCTTCGGTATTAGACTTCTTAAAAGTAGCAGGTTGTTCGACCGGAATATTATGCTTGATAGCCACTTGTTTGACGGCTGATGCTGCTAGCTTTTGACCACGTCCCGCTTTACGATCGGGCTGGGTATATACCGCCACAATGTCTATGTTAAGCTGCTCTTGCTGCTCAATAAGACTCTCAAGGCTTTGAGCCGCAAATTCGGGCGTACCAGCGAATACAATGCGCTGTCTATTATTTTCACTGATAGCCTGACTATCAGGAGCGTCTTGCAAAATACGTGATGAATCCATGGTGTCGGAGATAGAAACAGTTGTGCTCATAGCGCCATACTATATATTGGGTGAGTGGTTGTCGTATTATAGGCGAGTTTACAGCGTTGTGCCATGATTGTAGTATGGACTAAAAAGAGTGGTTAACAGAGCTGCACTAATACGCTTAAGAGACAGTAAAATAAGATTCAAACTTCATTGGTTGGCAGAGAGCGCTATAAAAAATCAATCTACGATATGAATCTATGACTATAATCGATATATTGGATATAGTGGTAGCGAAGGGACTAACCTCTAAACGAATAATTCAAATGTATCCTCATAAGATAATTATATCTTACCGCAGCGTCATGCAGACATAGGATCGTATCCACATGCAACAGTTTCAGTCACTAAAACGTCTGCTTTTTTTCTATACCTTGACACTCTTGATCATGTTAGCTTTATATTACGCCATGATGTTTTTTATGCTAAGAGAGCATAATCAGCAACATAGCAAAATGGTGTTTGACTCATTAAAATATGAAACAATTAATAATGCCGCGCCAACCAATTTTGAAATAGAAAAAATACTAACCAAGCCTATTTTTAAAGAAGTCAGTTACCAGATTATTTTGATGCAGCCTTCTGGACAGACGTATGTTTATAGTAATACGCAACCTGACGAGCCTAAATTTACTACAGTTACTTTTCCTACGATGTCAACAATAAGTGATAGCTCTTATCAACTAACCGACCAGACTTTGACGGGTACAATTAAACTTAATAGTAACTATCAACTATATGCGGTATTGCGTCACCAACCTTTAAAAGTTAACTGGATATCTTATCAATATTGGTTGCCATTGATGGCAGCTATTCTACTATTTACTATGGCCCTACTCTATATGTTCAGACGTCGCAACAACTGGGAGAATTTGTTGCAATATGCAGAGAGTTTGACCTCAGCGACGAAAGAGACTTATCTTCCACCACCATTCATTGGGTCAAATACCACACCTGAGTTTTTGAGCGTGGGTCATGCACTTAGTCGTATCGGCTATGAGCTGCACAATAGTCATCGACGCATCAAGACCCTGACACATCGGTTAGAACGCTTGGTCAATCAATCCCCTTTGCCAATGCTGATGATTATGCGCCAAGGTCAGATTAGTTTTTTTAATCAGCGCTTTGAGCAAGTATTCACGACGTCGTTCCAACGTGATACAAAATATAGTTTAACGGATTTTGTAACTGGTAGCGATAAAGCCACTCAACAATTACTACAAAACCTATCAGCCCAGCGTGTTTCTCGTACGCTACTCGTATATGGGTTAGAGAATAAACAGGCTTATCAATTACACATTACCCCATGGTTTGGTGAACACGGTCAGATCCACGGATTTACGGTGTTGTTAAATAGTGTTAATAATTTTGTGAGTCAGGTTGAGGAGTTACAACAACAAAACGACCAATTGCAGCGACAAATTAGTGATTTTGCTAGGCTTAGATCGGTTATTGGACATGAACTACGAACGCCGCTCAACGCCATTATCGGTACTTTGGACTTGATAGAACCACAGACTTTGTCAGCCGAACAAAATGAGGTGTTAATCACGCTGACGCAGTCCAGCCAATCTATGCTGACAATGCTAAATGACATGTTAGATATGGCAAAAATCAACGCGGGTAAGACAGACATCGTTAGTGAACCTACTGATATTTTCAAGCTAGGTCAACAGATGAGTGGTTTAATGGTTGGCAACGCGCGCAGACAAGCCATTAGTCTCATATATTTTTTTGCGCCTGACTGTCCCCGTTATATCGATACTGATAATGGCCGTTTGCGCCAAATTCTACTCAATTTATTAAACAATGCTGTTAAGTTTACGTCATCTGGTTATGTGGCATTGGTTATTGAACCCTTAACTCATGAACAAATGAGTCGTCTCAGCCACCACGTAGATGGCAGCAACTCAGCCACATACTCTAAACCTTTAACTCATAATAACCGTCTGCTCAATACAGCCGTCAAAGCCAATGCTCAGCATCACTGGGTTCGTTTTAGCGTCAAAGATACTGGTATTGGTATTGCCGCGGCTGAACAACCTAAATTGTTTTCTGACTTTAGCCAAGCGAATGAACAGATCAACCAAAATTTTGGTGGTACAGGTCTTGGACTTGCGATATCTAACAGTTTCGCACAGTTGCTAGGCGGCTTTATTCAACTTGATAGTGATATTGGTAATGGCAGTACCTTTGCACTTTATCTGCCTTGTTTTGCACCCACTTATCAACCGGTATATCACTTTTATAAAAGCCTAACTCACATCCAACTGATTGCCATTGTTAGTCACGAAATATGTGTAGAATTTTTGCAGCGTATGTGTTCACATTTATCATTACCCGTTAGCGTCTATACTCAATTAGATAATGCTAGCGCTGAACAAATAAACAGACTATTACAACAAAATCCGCAAAATCTGACACCGATTCTGTTGGTAGATTATGAGTACTATGAGTTTAACAAAGCCGTATCTCATCAGCACACTGTACCGACTGAAAGTTTATTGGTTAATAATAAAATGATAACCAACAGTGATGACATACTTGATAGCTTAATAAAAATAAGCGCTGTACCAAAAATACTATTAAGTATGAAATCAGAGCGTGTTATCCCCTCCATGGTATTAGATCAATTTGACGGTTTCTTAAATAAACCACTAGATATCGTATTATTGACATCCGAGCTAATACGTTTGACTCATCCTGCCGTAAAGACACAAGAGATAAGTTATAGCGCTCTAAATGAGAGTGACCAACACGACGTTATTGAAAAAGAAGATTTTAGTAGGCCCTTGGTATTGGTCGTTGACGACAATATTACCAACCAAAAAATCACCTGTAAATTATTAGAAAAGCTAGGGTATCGTAGTGTCGTTGCAGACAATGGTCAGCAAGCTATTGAGCAGTTAGAGGTTCATCGGCAAGAGATGGTATTAATATTAATGGACTGCCGCATGCCGGTTATGGATGGTTTACAAGCCACACAGGCGATACGAGCAAAGGGCGACAATATTCCTATTATTGCCCTTACTGCTAACAATACCGATGATGATCGTGAATCTTGTCGGTCAGTAGGCATGGATGAGTTTTTAGCCAAACCCATAAATAAAGACAAACTACACGCTGTTTTGAAGCAATTTATTAGCTAAGTCCTTCTTATTTCATAAAACCATTATCTGCTAAGAAGTCCTCAGTAATATTGCTCTGTGGTACCGAGGCGTTCATAGTGCCTGTTTGGGACTTAGTTAGCAGTCGCTCTAAGTAACGCGCGACAAGATCGACTTCAACATTGACTTTATCGCCCACCAACCAGTGCTGGGCAATGTTAGTCACTTGAGCAGTATGTGGAATAATGTTTAAGCAGACAATGTTATCACGCACAAGATTGGTTGTGAGACTGATACCATCAAGCGTAATAGAGCCTTTGGTGGCCGTGTAATGCGCCAGCTCTTGTGGAACTTCAATCTCGATATAGATAGAGCGAGCGTCTTGTTGCAGCTTGCGCACTACGCCAACCCCATCGACATGACCGGATACGATATGACCACCAAAGCGTGTCGTTGGCAACATCGCTTTTTCTAAATTAACGATATGACCTGTTTTTAGATCTTGTAGTGCAGTACGGGCAATCGTTTCACGTGAAACATCGACAGCATAATAATTGCTACCTAAGTCAACTACGGTTAGGCAGATACCATTTGATGCAATCGAGTCCCCTAATGACACGTCACTAAAATCTAAACTATCTGATTCAACAATTAACCTTATATCACCGCCAACGGGCTGCATCGCTTTGACTTTACCCACACTTTCGATAATTCCAGTAAACATGTAGACCTCTTTTAATTGTAGGATTAATACTGATGATTAGCATATCATTATCGACCATTATTAGTGATACAACCTATCAATAAATAGTATTGATTATATTGCTGAATCAGAATTCTTATTAGAACAATAGCAGGCGAATTACAGTACTACCTTGTGGATAACTAAACTGTTTTTTGACTGTTTAGCGCTAAATTTTATAATCACGACAAAGTTATCCACAAGATGCTCGATGATTTTTAGTTAACCATTTAAACAAATAAAATAACTATAAAAATAATTAAGTAACTGATAAATATAGCATTATTATAAAATATAAAATGATATTAGTTTCAAATAGGGTTTCACATGGAACA
>JBBSUA010000083.1:0-7530 GCA_038235315.1 Pseudomonadales bacterium
ATGAGTACAGAGCGAGCATCTTATGACTTATTTGGTGAGGGCTTCTTTTTAGATCGTGCGCAAGCCCGTTGGTACCTTAATCATTACCTGAATAATGAAGCCGATAAACTTAATCCGTTAGTATCACCACTATTTGGCGAGTTAAATGACGTTGCACCAGCAGTAATAATGGTAGCAGGCTTTGATGTGCTTAGAGATGAAGGTATTGAATATGCGCAAAAGCTGAAGGAGGCCAACGTTGATACTGAGTTAAAAATATATGAGAGCTTACCGCATCCCTTCTTTAACATGGCAGGCGAAATAGAAGACGCAAAAGTAGCCTTTGCCGACGCAACAAAAATATTGAGACAGCGACTGTCAACGTAGACATCGCAAGTAAGTAAATAAGTAAGTAAGTAAGTTAAATTTATATCAGTAGCACGATGATAGTGATGTATCAATTCTATTGTGAACTAACTATAGCAAACCTATGATGTATTAAATAATAAAACCTCAAGTAGTTATCTACTTGAGGTTTTATTATTTATTAGCAATATTTGAATCAAATATAGACCAGAAATAACGCTACTCTTTTAGGCTAGCCAACTGCTTCAAAATACTTTTAAAGTTGTCGACACCTTGCGCGCCCGTGACTAAATGTTGATCATTAAAGATAACGGCTGGTACTCCTTGAATACCTTGTTCACGCGCCCATTGTTCAGATTGGCGTATCTCGTTGGCAAAACGCTGGTCTTCAAGCACTGCTAATGCTTCGGTACGATCCAAGCCGATCTCTTCGGCTATATCAGCTAATACATTATTATCAGAAATGTTTCGATTATCGGTAAAGTGAGCGGTGAATAATGCCTGCTTTAGATCATGCATACGTCCTTGCTGACTGGCCCAATGTAATAATTGATGCAAGTTAAAAGTATTATGCATACGAATGTCATCATTAAAGTTGAAATCAAAGCCGACTTCTTCTCCTGCTGTAGTCATCCGAATTCTACTCTCCTGCGATTCTTTATCGCTACTGCCATACTTTTCGGCCACATGTTCGCGTAGATTTTGACCCTCAAGTGGCATATTGGGATTTAGCTCAAATGGATGCCAGTGAATCTCATAGTTAGTATTGGTGTCATCCAAAGCTTTTGCCAACTGTCGGTAGCCAATGACACACCAAGGGCAAACGACATCCGATACGATATCTATTTTTAAGGGTTGTGATGATTGGTTTGAAGTTTGCATAATATCTCTCGTTTACATAGTATTTATTATTAATCATACCTATTATTAGCTATTGATTATGTTAGTGACTAGTTATCATTTTATTCAGGACGTGCGTTTTCGTAGACGTATTTTAAATATATTGAATCACTCTAAACCTGTTGATTGGCTGATATTTATAAACTAAAAAACACAAAAAAACCTCAAGTAAACTAATACTTGAGGCGAAACTTGCTTAAACTTGAGAGTTTAAATTCGTTTTAAATATGGCGCAGCGGACGGGACTCGAACCCGCGACCCCCGGCGTGACAGGCCGGTATTCTAACCAACTGAACTACCGCTGCTAGGTCGTCTTTAGCTTGTTGCTCTTATTTAAAAAGCCCACTTGCTAATAAGTGGTGGGTGATGACGGGTTCGAACCGCCGACATTCTGCGTGTAAGGCAGACGCTCTACCAACTGAGCTAATCACCCTTGAGCGAGGATATAACGAAGCACTGCTTCGTCCGAGCGCAAGAGAATTTACATTCTCGTAAATTCTAAACGTTCTGCACCTACACTAAGTATTACTAGAAATCCTCTAAATAGGATTTCTTAAAAGTTTTACTGCCTAAAGCTGTCACCCTCTAAACGTATGAAACTTTCAACAACTCAAAACTATTTAAAGCCCCTTGCTGTGGGTGTGTATTATATACACTTACACCTGCCTGTCAAATATTTTTTAACTTTTTAACCTTTATTTTTTACATTAAAATTGAGCATGCAGGTAAGCATATGGTTTCATTGATTTTATATTATTAGCTATTGGTCGCTAATGCTTTATCGACATCTGATTTGATAGCATCAGGTTTCGTTGTGGGTGCATAACGATCAATAACTTGTCCATCACGCCCGATAAGAAACTTAGTAAAATTCCATTTGATACCGTCGGTTAATACACCACCCTTTTGCTCTTTTAACCAATTAAAAATAGGATCAGCGTCTTTACCATTGACATCAACTTTTGCCATCATCGGAAAGCTGACACCGTAATTCTTCTGGCAGAATGCGCCAATCTCATCATTACTGCCAGGGTCTTGACTACCAAATTGATTGCAAGGGAAGCCAACTACCGTCAGTCCTTGATCTTTATACTGCTGATATAGAGTCTCTAAACCTTCAAACTGCGGCGTAAAGCCACATTTACTGGCAGTATTAACCACTAGCAATACCTGCCCTTCATAATCGGCGAATGCTTGTGAGGTGCCATCCATATTCTCAGCATTAAAATCATAGATAGAACTCATGATATATCCTTAAGTTAGATAGTTAATGGTTATTGCTTCTTCTGATAGCTCACGCTTTCAAGAGTAATGACTAGTTACAGGTCAATAAAAAAGTAAGGAAGCCATTAAAGCTTCCTTACTATATCTCAAAGTACGGTCAATCAATAGCTTGAAGTGTATCTTGATTAGTCTTCGTTTTTATCAAGATCTATAGAGACCGAATTGATGCAATAGCGCATACCCGTTGTCTCACGTGGACCATCTGGGAAGACATGACCTAAGTGGGCACCGCAATTACTACACGTGACTTCTGTACGGCGCATCCCTAGCGAATCATCGACATGCTCATCAATAGCGGCAGTGTCGATACCCTGATCAAAACTTGGCCAGCCACAACTGGCATCAAACTTGTTGGTTGAGTCAAATAACTTAGCGCCACAACCTTTGCAGCGGTAAACCCCTTCATCTTTAGTATCATTATATACGCCAGTGAATGGACGCTCTGTACCCTTCTCTCGCATCACATGATACTCGTCAGCACTAAGGCGCTCTTTCCAATCCGCTTCGGTCAATTGGTCAATCTCTTCTTTATTAAGTTGATTATCTTGCATGATATATCCTTATTTACTTGTTTATTATCAAATTTGACTTAATTTTACTATCAGTAACTTGCTGTGAAATGACTCGCTCTACCAATAAATAGCTTTATTAGTCAATAACAGCGATAAATTAATATCATTCAAGATATAGCAACAGACCCTGACTACGCAATAAGTAGCATGGTATTTTTACCAAACCTACACGTTCAAAGACATGCCATAGCAATAATACGAGACGAAATAGAAAAATTATTACTTTCACTACTTTTCACTATGCAAGATTTACTTGCATTATAAAATATAAAGAAATACTTGCATTTTAAATCACTATGCAATAATATCTTGCATTAGATACTGAGTTTACATCTGTTCCATTTGAACTATCAATGACTACTAGAGATGTATTGATTGACACAAAAGGTCTGAATAATTATGAAAGACAATAAAGATAATTTGGCTCAGGCTGAGCGTTTATCTCAGCTACGTAGAGATAAGGGACTCACTGCTGAGCAATTGGCTCAAGCAATGACTGAGGCAGGCGCTAAAGTCAGTCGTGGCGCTATCTCTAACTGGGAGCGTGGCACTAATGGTATTGTTTCTTCAAAACTGCCAACGCTTGCACGTATTTTAGGTTGTAGCGAAGGTTATTTACTCCGAGGCGATATCAAGACTGACATTAAGACAGATACCAACGTTGACGAAACTGCTGATAATGTAGCTGATACGAATAAGCCCACGCCCTCACTCAAAAATACACACTCAAATTCTATTGAAACACAATCTGCCAGCACTCTACTCACGGCAGATAACCATGCAAAATCACAAAATACAAGCTCACAACACAATGCCGCTATGGATGGTAACACTATGACTGAACTAAAAAAATCGACTAAACTACAAAACGTATGCTATGACATTCGTGGTCCTTTGCTAAAAATGGCCAATAAAATGGAAGCAGAAGGTCAACGAATCTTAAAATTAAATGTTGGTAATCCTGCACCTTTTGGTTTTGAAGCACCGCATGAGATTCTACGTGACGTCGCAATGAATTTACCTGAAGCGACTGGCTACTCAGACTCACAAGGTATCTTTTCTGCGCGTAAAGCAGTATTGCAGTATTACCAATCAAAAGGCTTGTTGTCGGCAGTAGACGTCCGTGACGTGTATCTAGGTAATGGCGTGTCTGAGCTGATCGTTATGACGATGCAGGCTCTAATGGATGATGGTGACGAGGTATTGATTCCTATGCCCGATTACCCGTTGTGGACAGCAGCTGCGAACTTAGCAGGCGGTACCGCCGTACATTATCGCTGTAATGAAGAGGATAATTGGCACCCTGATATTGAAGATATCAAGTCAAAAATTACTAGTAAAACCAAAGGTATTGTCGTTATTAATCCAAATAATCCAACAGGTGCGCTATACACAGACGAGCTTCTCAAGCAAATCATTGAAGTGGCGATTCAGCATGATTTGATCATTATGGCTGATGAGATTTATGACCGTGTGCTTTATGATGATATGGTACATACGCCCATGAGTACGTTGACCAATGACGTACTCGTACTCTCTTATAATGGTCTATCGAAGTCACATCGTATCGCAGGTTTCCGTGCAGGTTGGATGATGGTATCCGGTCGTAAGCAACACGCTACTGACTTTATTGAAGGGTTAGATATGCTAGCTTCTATGCGCCTGTGCTCGAACGTTCAGGGGCAGTATGCCATTCAAACGGCTATGGGCGGCTATCAAAGCATGAAAGAGCTGACCTCCTCTAAAGGCCGTCTGTTTAAGCAGCGTGAGATGGCTATTTCACGTCTGAATGCGATTCCAGGTATTTCTTGTACTATGCCTCAAGGCGCGTTTTACTGTTTTCCAAAGATGGATCCTGAAGTGTATCCCATTCAGGACGATATGCAATTTATGATGGAGTTGCTCATAGAAGAAAAAGTGCTCATGGTACAAGGGACTGGATTTAATTGGGACGCGCCAGATCACTTTCGCGTCGTATTCTTACCCAATCTTCATGATCTAGAAAATGCTATGGACCGCCTAGATCGCTTCTTTGCAAAAAAACGTCAGCAGTTTGGCACTGAGCAATTAGCAATGGATATGGAAGCGCTCGCTTAGAACCTCCTGACTCACATAAAAAAACGCTTATCAACTTTGAGTCGATAAGCGTTTTTTATGTTTATAAGTTACGGATAACGACTAAATACTGTGCCTCACATACTCTAGTCAACGCTAACTGAATCCGTAATAGCGATTAATAATAGCTACAATCAGTCGCTGTTAAAATATCTGAATAAGTATGATATAGCTAATCGCCGATAATCCTGCAGCAACGGGTAACGTAATTATCCATGCCAAACCAATCGGTTTCATGAGCGCCCAATTGGTGTCTCTATTAACAATACCGATGCCCAGTACTGCGCCTACTAAGGTATGCGTACTAGACACAGGCAGACCCAGAGTGGATGCACCCATAACGACTGCCGCTGCCGCAAGCTCAGCAGAAAATCCGGAAGCAGGATGCATTTTAGCCAAATTGGTACCGACCGTTTGGATGACTTCTTTACCAATAAACCAAAGACCAACGATGAGCGCCACACCAAAGGTAAGCATCACAGCAGGAGGCACAGCCGCTTCTGTAGAGATACTATTAGTACGGATGACATCCATAATCGCAGCAAAAGGACCAACTGCATTGGCGATGTCGTTTGAGCCATGACTAAAGGCGAACGCTGAGGCGGTGAATACTTGCATCCAACTAAACATAATAAACGTGGCTTTGGTTAAGTCTTCTTTGTGCTTACCCCGAATGCTCTTGGTGTAGATAAAGGTCGCTATCCACACTAGCGCCGCTATCATCCCCATGATCAAAAAACCCTGTAGCGTCGTCAGACCACTATTGACGTTTTTGAGGCCTTTAAAGACGACTAGGGAAGTCATAACCGCACCACCTGCAGCAGCAATGATAGGTACCCATTTTTTTAAGGCCTTTAGCGTATCTAAGTTGGTACGCTCATTCTCAATCTCATAAAGGTTTTTATAATAGTCTGTTTCTAAGTCTTCAACGACACAATCATCATCTTTATAGATCTCTTGATCACGTAGCATAGCCGAAGTATATGCCAGCTGCTCAGACTCTGGCATAAGTTCCAAAAACGCCTTATGGTCTTGCTTTAAGGTTTTTTTATCGTCTTTAAGCGTCGCAATATGCGCCTCTGTTCTATCGTTGTACTCAATGATATTTTTCTTGATTTGTCCATATAGCAAGTACGAAATCAGACCACCTAATAGCGGCGATAATACCCAAGAGATAGCAATAGTTCCGATAGTTCCCCAATTCACGGTCGATAGTGCCATTTCGGTACCACCCAACGTGATACCTAACACAATAGAGCTACCTACGACCCCACCAATAATGGCGTGGGTTGTCGATACAGGTAAGCCTTTACGAGTTGCAAATAATAACCAAAATGCAGCGGCAATCAACGCTGAGAGCATGACAAAAATGAACTGATTGGGTGTCACGGCCAAGCCATCTAAGTCGACGATACCACTACGAATAGTATCCGTCACCTCACCACCTGCCAGTACCGCTCCAGACACTTCAAATATGGCGGCTATCCCTAAAGCTTGAGGAATCGTTAATGTTCCTGCGCCTACTGAGGTACCAAAGGAGTTGGCGACATCGTTACCACCGATATTGAATGCCATAAAGACACCAAAGGCGGTTGCCACAATAAACAACGTCGTCTGCTGACGCATGGTGTAATCTAGACCCCACCACAAAAAATAGCTGGTCATTGCAATCAGTAAAATAGCAAAAAATAGATTAACTCTGGTAGAGCCAACTTGTTTGGTTGACTCTGTAGAACTGCTGCTATTACCCATAAATTGATACGCCCTGCGTAAGCTCGCTAAACAAGCTTGCGATTGATGATATGACACAACGCACGCTACCATTTTATAATAGTAGCGCGCGGGCAGTGTAAATTGGTCTTAAGTATTTTTAAACTCATTTTAAGACGCTACCAAAACATAGTATTGGTAGCGATTATCTTTTTTGACTTGAGCTACTACGCGCCTATTATATTAAATAAATACATATAATGCATGATGATACTGCAAAAATTGTAACCGAAGATATAGGCACTAAACAGCCCCTTAAATAAGGCTAAATCTGTCAATCGATAACTAGCAATAGCGACATCTAACAGTAATCCGCCCTATTATGATTATTAATGCCAAATTGTCAAAGAAATTACCGTATTAATTTCTATAAAGTCGTTCTGAGACATATTCAAATCAGCAAGCAAATGATAACTACTGTTATAGTCAGTTGAAAACAAAACGGTTATGACTCTATTAAACGCACTACTGGTATAAATTTTACTTGCTTGCTGTGTCTACGCTGACAGAGGCTGCGCAAAATTCATCCCAGTAGTGCTAGAAC
>JBBSUA010000084.1:0-7524 GCA_038235315.1 Pseudomonadales bacterium
ACGTTGATGATATGCCCTGTAATATAGCTGGCTTGTGCCAAATAGAGTACGCTTTGGGCAATATCTTCAGGAGTGCCAATACGCTGCATGGGAATAGAGTCGATGATACGACGCTGCTGAGTATCATCAAGTGCTTGATCGCTATCGGCGTCTGGCAAGATATTGACTCCAGGAGCCACCCCGTTCACACGCACGAGAGGTGCTAGCTCTAAAGCTAATGACTGCACCATCATGCGCTGCGCAGCCTTTGCCATATTATAAAGGGTATAACCGACAAACGGCTTATTGTCAGCATGAATATCCAGCAAGCTAGTAATGCAGCCTTGCTGTGCTTGCAAGTAGGGTAGTAGTGCTTGGCTAAGCATCAAGGGCGCTTTAGCATTGGTCAAAAACAGCTCATCCCACTGCTCATTATTAATACTAGTAAGTGCTGTTGGATAAAACCGCGAAGCATTGTGCACCAATACATCTAGCTGACCAAATTGCGCTATAACCGTTTGAGTAAACGTGCTCAAAGCGGCATCATCATTAACCACTGCCAAATCAGCGATAATAACCGTAGCGCTATTGATGCGTACTTGATTGAGCATGTCAGCTAATTTAGTGGCTTCCTGTTCGCTATGGTGACAATGAATGATGACGCGGTAGCCTTGACCATGCGCGGCACGAATAATCGCGGCGCCAATGCGTTTGGCACTACCAGTAACTAGCATCACAGGGGTATTATTAGGTTTAATGTAAGGCGTTGTATTTTGGTTGGAATGGCTCATAGGTTAAGACAGCTTATCTTGCAGATGCTTGATTCGAGCTTGGCGTAGTGCTTCGCCAATGGCTGCCCCTTTTAGCTCTGGTGCAATGTCCTGTATCGTAACAGCATGAAAGCTGTTCAATGCTAGCATCATTTGACGATGTTGCTGAGCTAATGTGAATACTTGACTGATGACCAATAGCTGCGAGAGTTTATCAGGCTCTTTGTGAGCGTTACAAGCTTGAATGAGATCAATTTTTTGTGCTGCTGTCAGCTTTTCTATTTGCTTTAACTGTGGCGCTTGTTGAATAAATAGGCTAGCGAACTGGGTCTGAGCTTTTGGTACTTTAGCGCTATTGCCGACGTTAACGACCTCTTTTGCAGCGATAATAGTGTCATCAGTGTCAGTATTAGTTTCTTGGTCACTGAATAATGATTTATTAAGACTACTCATTAATAGCGCCCAGCGCTGGGATAGATTTAACTGCATTTGACTAGCAAAATAAAGTGCAGTTTGTACCGTTTCTCTTACTTCTACATTGTGCCAAGCATGTTGTAGCGGCATAAAATAGTCAGCTAGCGCACCAATCTCAAACAGTTGCTGCCAGTAAACTTGAGGAGAGTTTTGCATCATAGCACGACTAGACTCTTGCCAAACGCGCTCGCTACTTAAGTGTGCAAGCTCGCCTGAGCTTACCAGTTGACGCATTAATTCTAGAGTCTCATCAGCTATAGTAAAGCCCAAGTCATAATAACGACTATAAAAACGTGCGACTCGTAATACTCGTAATGGATCTTCGCTAAAAGCCTCTGAGACATGACGTAAGGTTTTACTCTCTATATCCGCTAAGCCACTATAGTAGTCAATTACCGTACCATCGATAGGGGTGTCATCGGTCAGGCTAGTGACTTCAATTGCCATGGCATTAATCGTCAAATCGCGGCGCTGTAGATCATCTTTTAAAGTCACATCACGACTAGCATGGACACTAAATCCTTTATAGCCAAGACCTTGCTTGCGCTCAGTGCGAGCCAATGCATACTCTTCGTGGGTAATAGGATGCAAAAATACAGGAAAATCTGCACCCACTTGCTGAAAACCTGCTTCCAGCATATCTGCGACAGTAGTCCCGACGACCACAAAGTCTTTATCTTTGATAGGGCGTCCTAACAGCTGATCACGGACAGCACCGCCAACGAGATAAATCTGCATACCAACCTCTTTTTATTACTTTTAAAATACCAAAAAAAACCAGCCAACGTATGCAAGATAGCGTTGGCTGGTTTTATTATAACAGACCGTCACAATGAGTTATTAATCGTGACGGGTGAGCGTAGGGCTTATCTCAATACTTATTGTTTTTCATTCTCTAAATCTTGCGCTTCAGTGACAGCAAGAGCCGTCATATTAACAACGCGGCGCGCAGTCGCTGATGGGGTCAAGATATGCACAGGTTTATTAGCCCCTAACAGAATCGGACCAATTGAAGCGCTTTGCGTCGCTGTTTTTAGCAAGTTAAAGGCAATATTAGACGCATCAAGCGTTGGCAATATAAGCAAGTTGGCTGCACCTTTGAACTGACTTGATGGCAGATCATGTGCGCGTATGTTCTCATCAAGAGCCGCATCTCCTTGCATTTCGCCGTCAAAATCAAAGTCGACATTCATATTGGTAAGCAGCTCATAGACTTTGCGCATTTTGACAGCGCTAGCGCGATTAGAGGTACCGAAGCTTGAATGCGATACCAAAGCAACACGTGGCGTTATACCGAAGCGATGCAGCTGATCAGCAGCTAACACAGTCATTTCAGCCAGTTGCTCAGCTGTAGGGTCTTCATGAATATACGTATCAGCAATAAAGATATTGCGATCTTGCATCAATACCGCATTCATCGCATAAAAGTCGCTAACGCCTTCTTTTTTGCCAATGACGCTCTCAACATAATCAAGATGGAGCTGATAATGTCCAAAGGTGCCACAGATCATGCCCTCAGCATCGCCATTCTCGACTAGTAATGAACCAATGAGTGTGGTTTTGCGACGGACATCACGGCGAGCAAGCTCAATACTGACTCCACGACGTTTGTTTTTTTCGTAATAGCCCTGCCAATAATCTTTGTAGCGAGGGTCATCATCCTGATTAATAATCGTGATATTCACACCGTCTTGTAGACGCAAGCCAAGCTTTTTGATATTGGTTTCGATAACTGACGGACGACCTACTAAGATAGGGTGCGCAAGTTTCTCATCAGCGACGACCTGTACGGCTAGCAATATATTGTTGTCTTCGCCTTCGCAATAAACAATACGTTTTGGATCTGATTTGGCACGAGCAAAGATAGGCTTCATCACAAAGGCTGAGTTATAAACGAATTCAGACAAGCGCTGACGATACGCATTAAGATCATCGATAGGCAGCGTAGCAACGCCTGAATCCATCGCAGCTTTTGCAACAGCAGAGGCAATTTCAATGATGAGATTTGGCTCAAGGGGTCCTGGAATCAGATACTCACGGCCAAAGCTGCGCATATCTTCAACGTTTCTAGCATTGGTTGTTGGTGTCGCTTCGACATGCGCCATTGCTGCAATAGCACGTACGCAAGCGATTTTCATCTCTTCGTTAACCGTCGTTGCGCCGACATCTAACGCACCACGGAAGATATAAGGAAAGCATAGCGCATTGTTAACTTGGTTTGGATAATCTGAGCGCCCTGTTGCCATGATGACATCTGGACGTACTGAGTGAGCCAATTCAGGCATAATCTCAGGGGTTGGGTTGGCAAGCGCAAAAATGATAGGGTCTTTTGCCATCCGGCGAACCATATCTGTCGTTAAAATACCCGGCATAGAAAGCCCTAGGAACATATCGACATCGTCTATAAGTTCATCAATAGTGGTGGCATCGGTATCACGGGCATATATTTGCTTTGATTCATCCAAGGATTCGCGTTTGGTAGTAATAATACCGCGTGAGTCAGAGACGTAAACGTTGTTTTTGTTGACCCCTAATGCACAAATAATATTCAAGCATGAAATCGCTGCTGCGCCTGCACCAGAACAGATAATTTTTAAATCTTCAATTTTTTTGCCAGTGATAAGCAATGCATTAAGCATGGCGGCAGCAACAATAATTGAGGTGCCATGTTGGTCGTCATGAAAGACTGGAATGTTCATCCGTTTGCGTAATTCACGCTCGATTTTGAAACATTCTGGTGCTTTAATGTCTTCTAAATTAATGCCGCCAAAGGTTGGCTCAAGAGCAGCTACCGCTTCAATAAATTTGTCTGGATCGTTTTGAGCAATTTCGAGATCGAATACATCGATACCTGCGAATTTTTTGAATAATACCCCTTTACCTTCCATAACTGGCTTTGAAGCCAATGGGCCGATATTACCCAATCCCAGTACCGCAGTACCGTTAGTGATGACACCAACCAAATTGCTACGAGCGGTATATTTGGCTGCTAAAGTAGGATCTCTTTCAATCTCAAGGCAAGGTACAGCGACACCCGGCGAATAAGCCAGTGCTAAATCACGTTGGTTTGCTAATTGTTTGATAGGGGTAACAGAAATTTTACCGGGGCGTGGATGCGAATGGTAATGCAGAGCGGCTTGTTCAAACTGCTCTCTTTCTTGATCGCGATTATCCGTATTCAAAGGGGTATCGTCATTCATAATAATTGCCATGGTTGGAATAAATGGGAATAAAAGATAGTAATAAAAATAAGTCAGCGCCTGAGCCACAATGGTGATTATTGAGTATGCAATATGCTTATTAGAGGGCGGCGCTAAACTAAAGAGCGATAAATCGCAATTGAGCTTATCAGTAAAAATATAAGCTTACAATTTAACTATTCTAGCATTATTGATAATTAACTGACTAGTCAACAACCGTTAAATATTAAAATTATACAATAAAATGATAACGAACATTTATTGTATTGATGACAAAAATTTTGCTGTTCTAAAAGTAAAATGAATGAATATAATTTTATAGTCGATCACTAGGATGAACAGCTGATTGGCATTTGCGGTGTATGAGGAGCAGGGGGATTGGTGTCAAGCGCAGTCGCAATATCTTGCACCACATATGGACTGGCAAGCAGCTCATATAAACGGGACACCTCATCGAACTGTCCTTGTTCAGCAGCAGTAATAGCGCGCTGAGCCATGCTATTACGTAGTATATAAACCGGATTATTAGCGCGCATAGCACTGCTAACTTGATCTTTATCCAACAATTGTATCTGTGCTAGATAGCGCGTACACCAATTTTGCCAAGTTTGACGTGCCTCGTCGCTAAGCTCATCGCTCAGAGTCGCTAATAGCTGCTGCTCGTATGGATTCTCATCTGCGGCGACTAGTGCTAATAATGCTCTAAAACTATTATTATAGTCGAGTAAATTATCCTCTAGAAACGTTAAAAACTCAAAAGCCAAGGTCAAGCTCTCTTTTTGGTGTGGCAATCCTAACTTACGGCATAACCCTTGTTGATAATGCTGCATAAAGGTAGGCTCATAAGGTGCTAAGCACTCTGATAAACTCTCGCGCGTAACCCCTTCTAAACGCATAAAGTGCGGTAGCCAGACATTCAAGTTCCAGTGTCCAATAGCGGGCTGATTCTGATAGGCATAGCGTCCTGTATGGTCAGAATGATTGTTAATCCAAGCAGGATCGAATCGCTCCATAAAGCCAAAAGGTCCAAAATCTAAAGTGCTGCCTGTAATGGACAAGTTATCGGTATTCATAACCCCATGAGCGAAGCCAGTCAATTGCCAATTGGCAATCATACGTGCCGTGCGCTCAACCACAGTCTGCAAAAAAGACAACACTGGTTTTTCACTATCACGACACTCTGGATAGTAAGTATCAATCATATAATCAGTAAATTCAGCGAGCAAATCAGGTGCGAAGCTGGCAATCCATTCAATATTACCAAGACGAATATGACTATCCGCTACTCGCATTAGGGCTGCGCCCGCTTCCATACGCTCACGACGTACTGGTGTATCAGAAACTATAAAGCCCAAAGCATTTGAAGAGCGGATACCGAGTTGGGTTAGGGCATGACCGCATAAATATTCTCTAATAGTACTGCGCAGTACAGCACGTCCATCGCCCATCCGAGAATAAGGCGTCAGACCACAGCCTTTAAGATGCAAATCCTGCAATTGGTCATTATTATCGAGCACTTGAGCCATAAGTAAGCCACGCCCGTCGCCCAATTGCCCAGCCCACTGTCCAAATTGATGCCCAGCATAAGCCATCGACAGTGGATCAAATGCTTCTGGCACATAATGACCGCCAACAATATCTACCCAACGAGCCATCAAGTCGCTGTCTTCTGTCCATCCTAATTGCTGGGCAACTTGAGTATTAAAATGACCAACGCGAGGATTATCAAGTGGCGTTGGCGGTTGCTTATGATACAGACGTGGATCTAAAGTGACATAAGTGTTTTGATAGCGCATAGAGACTGTCCATATAAAAATAAGGTCGTTAAAACTACTATAACATAGCCATCTTAGTAGCTTTACAAAAAAAATCCCCCTATCTAACAGATAGAGGGAAGGATAAAAGTTACAGTACGTTGACTACATTTAAGCGGCTTTATTGTTGTAGCCAATTGAGCGAAACGCTATTTTTAAATTGTCGTTATGCTCATGAATTTTTTGCTCAATATTGGCATACTCATGCTTTAGCTTATCATCTACTTCGTGTATACGATCAGCAAATTCAGTCTTTTTCATCTCAATGGCTTTCGCTTTAAGCGCTTGCCATTCTTCTACCGTTTTGGTGAAGGCATCAAATTCAAATTTGATACGATCTTGAAAGGCTTTCATAGCCTGTGGAATATCTAAGCCACCGGCATTAACGGTATCAATTTTTTGCTGAGCTTTTTTAAATTGCATTTGTACTTCAGCATGCTTGATCGTTGTATCGTCGATAGTACGAAGGTCACTAGTTAGACCAACTTTTGATAACCCAGCAATCAACCATTTAGTGGGATCATACTGCCACCATTTAACACCATTACGATAGTCGTATTGGAAGAAATGATGATAATTATGATAACCTTCGCCCCAAGTAAAGATGGCTAGGAAGAAGTTATCACGTGCTGTGTTGGTATCCGTATAAGGACGCGAACCAAACATATGACATAAAGAGTTAATAAAGAAAGTAAAGTGATGCGTTAATACTAGACGTAATAGACCAGCAAGTACTAATGTACCCCACACGTCACCAATTAACCAACCGACTGCTGCTACTAAACCTACGTTTGCAGCCAACACCCAAAGACCATAATACTTGTGCTGAATCTGCAGCATTTTATCACTGGTTAGATCAGGAATGTTTTTATAGTCGAATTTACCACTTGGATAATTCTTTAGCATCCAACCGATATGGCTGAAGAAAAATCCACGCTTGGCTGAATACGGGTCATCCATGCGATCATCAACATGACGATGATGGCTACGGTGACCAGACACCCAATCAAATGCAGAACCTTGTACTGCTAAAGTGGAACCAAGCAATAAAAAGTTTTTGACTATCGGATGCGCTTTATAGGCACGATGTGCTAACAGACGGTGATAGCCTGTAGTGATGCTCATACCTGTCCACACCATAAAGGCACCGAATACACCCCAAACTGGCGCACTGACTTGATGAGTAAACAAATACCACGGAGTAATAACTGCAGCAGCAATTGGTGTTGCTATCAAGATAGACGCAGGTATCCAGTTAATCGGTGATTTTTTGAACTCAAGCTCACG
>JBBSUA010000085.1:0-7481 GCA_038235315.1 Pseudomonadales bacterium
CTGTATAAGTTTTATGATAATGCGGTGGCAGAGACTCCCCTTGAACTGCAAGCTTACCAGCAAGATCCTTTTGACCCTGAGCTTCTCAAAAGCTACGGTATTCGTACGACATCGGGTGCAGCGGCAGGTGCATTGTTAGGATTGGGTATCGATGCAGCGGCATTAGGTACTACTTTAGGTTTGGGTGCTGCTCTTGGCGGTATCGCTGGCGGATTGCTATCAAATACTAGTAGTATCGCAGATAGAATCACTGGGGTAAAACGTCTGTATATCGACCCCGCGACCTTAACGTTATTAGCGACTCGCGCAATAGACTTATTAGATGCGCTGCGCCATCGGGGTCATGCCTCAACTGATGCCACGCAAATGCTATATCGAGGTGATCAAACCCTTGATGAGCAATCGCTTGATGATGACAATGATAGTGCAATAACCCCTTGGTCAACACGTAAGCTACCAAGTGAACTCAAAAAAGCCCGAGGTAAACCGCAATGGTCATCGCTTAGTAGCGGAAAATCTGAGCAAGCAGAAAGCTTACGACTGGATGCGGCATGGTCGTTGTCAAATAAACTTGAACGCTCATAAAAACATATGCTAATAATTGCGTTTAGGTTAGTAGCGCACTCAGAGCATCAGTACCGCGTATATCTGTCTGCTGTAAGTAAATGGGATATAGCGGATAGTGTTTAAAATTCTTTTCAATAGCGCTCATGAGCTGCTGCTGCCTATCAGCACGTTGTTGCCAAAATTTATCCGTTTGCATCGGAGTAATTAGCTGATTTACGATAATAGCTGCTGGCGTGAGTTTGGCAGCTTCTAGCTGCTCAATGGCTCGTTTGGTTTCAGCTAGCGGTAAGACATCAGCAGTCATAACCAATACAATCGCTGTCTGCACTCGATCATGCAATAACACCCCTGCCTGTCTGAATAACTCTTTACGTTTTTCTAGTACGGACACCGCTTGCTCCCAGCGATCCGGCTTATTTTTTGCAAATGGGTTGGCCACATCTTTATTAGTCATTGCTTTATCTTTATCACCATCCAAATGAGTCGCCACTGACCGTAATTTAGCTTGCCGTCGTTGCTGCGCTAATAACCCATCTGTCCACGCGCCCATCATCTCAGGCAATACCAACAAGCGCAAAGTATGGCCTGTCGGTGCGGTATCAAAGATAACATGTTCATAACCTGCATCAGCTGAGGTGACTAAATGCTGGCACATAGATTCTAGCATGGCGGCTTCTTGCGCCCCTGGTGCTGATTTTGACAGTTGTAAATGTTTGCGAATTTTGGGCATCATATCGGGGTTGGCATAGGCCATAATGGTACGCTCAACTTGGGCAAAATGTGCATCAACGATAGCATCAGGATTCAATTCGATAGCATCAAGATATGGAGTAATTACTGTTTTTTCATTATTGAGTCTGATATTTAATACATCACCTAAGCTATGTGCAGGATCAGTTGAGATAATAAGGGTTTTTTTTTGTTGAGTGGCGAATTGGCAGGCAAGTGCCGCTGCGGTAGTGGTTTTTCCTACGCCACCCTTCCCACCGACAAATATGATTGGCTGTGTTGATAATTGGTTCACTAAGGTATTCAAAGATTGCAAGGCCATATGGTTTATCTCTATTTTTAATTTAAAGTTTTAATTTTTCTATACTCAAACCTACTAGCAGCAGCCCACATGGTCAAATGGACATCTATCCATACCCATACGCGTATGCCATTCGTGAAAGTTCTCTAAAAACAGTGGCTGTAACTCTAAAGTGTAAAAGCTAGCTGGATTATCAATGCCTAGACTTTCGGCAAATATGAGCAACATAAAAAAATCCTCTTCATCGCGAGCTGCCCGCGCCATCGTTTGCCGATAGGGAGCATGATAAAACTCATTAAGTCCTGCCGAGAACCGTTGCCACCATGAGCTATTATTTTGATCTTTTGGCTGATATTGAAGGTCATCTACATTAGCAGGCATGTTTGATGATGAACTGAAATGCTCTACATCATCTATAGGCTCATTTATCAATTTATTATTGTCTTTATTATTCATGATTGATCCTAATTTTTATTTAAATCTGGCAAGCTTTTAGCTTCATGACAACAGCATTTAGTTGGCAAATTTTATTATTTTTTGGTGCATGAAGTTACTCACAACAGTAGCTACTGTTAGAGAATTAACTATTTAGTATCGCATAAAAAACGCCAGCAATCGCCAGCGTTTTATTTTACTTACACATACACTTTAATTATTGATGGTTAAGTCTTACTCTTACCTTTATGCTCTGACCACTCACGACGCAATACCGAGAAGCTCTCAAGAGTGACTAACACGGAGGCAATAAGGATTATAAGATCCATAATAATCAATAGCCAGTTGCCGTCGTCATAGAAAGTTTTGAGCTGAATTATCAAGGCAAATAGCGTCATCACTAGTAAGAATGATAAAGGCGCTAAGGTATACCAAACGGGCTTACCTTTACGTAATAAGATAACGGTCACCACCATCAAGGTTAATGCAGCCATTAGCTGATTAGTAGTCCCGAACAACGGCCAGATGATCATACCGCCAGCACCATCTATCCCACCAGCACCAAAGGCTAGCAACAAACAAGTACCTACTGCTAAAAAAGTAGCTACTGATGCTTTATTTAATATTGGTAAATTATAAAACTCACCGAACTCTTGGAATATATAACGTTGCAGACGTACGCCAGTATCCATAGTCGTACCTGCGAACAATGCTGCCATAACCGTAAGCATAGTTTGTGATAACACCATATCAATACCGATACCATTACTCAGAATAGTAGCGCCACCGTCAATGAAAGCACCAATAGAGCCGTCGCCAAAGTTTTGATAGACCGCTTGCCAATCGCCTAATGTCGCAAAACCAGCCGTTGCAGCCAGTACCGCACCAAGCGCAAGCATACCTTCACCAAGCGCACCGAAATAACCAACAAAACGCGCATCTTCTTCTTTATCGATTTGCTTCGAGGTAGTGCCTGTGGCGACCAACCCATGGAAACCTGAAATAGCACCACAAGCAATAGTTACAAACAAAAGCGGCATGATAGATGGCGCGCTCATTGGTAGATCCATATTGATCGCTGGCGCTACAATGTTAGGCGTTGAGATAAAGATTGCGGCATATAATAGAATCAAACCGACGAATAATTGTAAGCCATTGATATAGTCGCGTGGCTGCAATAACATCCATACGGGTAACAATGAAGCTACCGCTGCATAAGTAAATAAGATGATAATCCATAACGCATTATCAGGTAGCCCAAAAAAGGTCTCAGGCAAGACGAACGGGAACATAGGACCAATATAAATCAGTCCGTATAATGCCACTACGCCAATGATCGATACCCAAACCAAGCTCATATTATAGCGATAAATACACTGCCCAATAATCAGGGCAACCACTATCGCACCCCATACTGGCAATACTGCTGATGGGGTCTTGATCAACATATTAGCAATGGCGACGCCGAACACGGCATTTACCATCAATAGCAATAGAAAAATTACTACCATCATCAAACTGCGTACGCGTGTACCCATCACAGTACCAGCGATAGAACCTATAGACTGACCTTTGTTGCGCATGCTGGCCCATATAGCCGACATGTCATGAACGCCTGCCATAAAAATAGTACCAAAGACAATCCAAATAACCGCTGGTAACCAACCCCAGATGACCGCGATGGCAGGACCAATAATCGGTGCTGCCCCCGCAACTGAAGTGAAATGGTGTCCCCACAATACGAATTTGTTGGTAGGAATATAGTCTACGCCATCTTTCATAGTGTGGGCTGGCGTAGGAATACTGTTATCTAATCCTAGAATCTTGCTGGCTATAAACTTTGAATAAAAAGCATAACCACAAAACATCAAGGCGACACCAACAACTAATACAATAGCACTATTCATTCTGTTGCTCCTTTCATCTTAGCTCTCCTTGGATAACGCGAGAGGGTTACTGGTAAATAACCATTGCCCGTTATCTGTGTTCCCTTATTACATAGCTAGCGCTGGCAAGCGATTAATATTTTCATACTATCGACTAAAGGGTAAAATTGCCTTTTTTTAGAATAACGCTCTACGTTGTTGCTATGGAGTACAAGTTTTTATGATTAAAAATCTTGCGGATGTGATAAATTAGTATGCTGATAAATCATTGGCTTTGCTCAACAGAGTATCTAAGATAGCGAACAAAATGGGCTAAGTTATGATCAGATTTGCCAATTATTTTAACAGTACTTTCAAACACTGACTCACACGTCAATATTCATTTAGAATTGTAACTGATTTAGCATACAATGTAACGTCAATATATCAACAAAAACTCTTTCAACACAATACTAAAAACCATTATCATATAGGTAGCGCAATGGCACATTATTTTGGATTTATACCCTCAGACAAGCTAAAAGTATTGATTGAAGAAGCAGATCAAATTATCGCCTCTGATATTAAAACAGACTATTACCCCTATCGCGATGCATTGACTCAGCAAACCGCTCGTGACCTCATTGATAATTTGTTAGTAGGATTGATTGAAATTATTCCTAATCCTGAGCGTCAAGCCTCCATGCACAAAGTCGTCGTTACTATCGAAAAAGCTGCTGAAACCATGCTAAGTATCTTACTTGGTAAAGAAAGTAATGAAGACATTATGCCAAGTTTTAACTTCTTAAAAGACCATGCCACTTTTATCGATAACGACGGCTTCAGTCGTATCGGTTTCAAGCTCACAGAAGAAGATACGCAAAAGATCGTTACAGGTTTCGCCGCTGTGACACCCGAAGATGTCGATAACGTAAAATTCAGAACAGCGCTCGAGACTATGAACGAGGCAACACTGACGCATTTCATTACCCGCTTTGCAGAAACGCTAAAGCTAGGGTTAATAAAACGCAAATCTGTACCAATAGCCAAAGCCGCTATTGATAAGGGTATGAGTATGGCTCTCAATAAACTACTGCCTGGTCTCCCTGAGAGTTCAATGAATCATCTAGCGGACTATTATCGACCTTTTATAGTCGAAAAATCTGTATAAAGTTGTAGTACTTATCTAAAGACTAATTTTGCTTTAACGGCGATGTTTATTAGAAAAATTAATTAAAACTTGCTAGAATAAGCAGCACTTTTTATCGAAGGCGCACCCTATGACTCAGATCAGTAATCAAGAAATTGAACAAACCCTGCGCAACTCAGAATGTCTTATCAGTAGTATCGAAGTTGCGGCGGCTTATGAACGCCTTGCCGCGCAGCTTAACCTACATTATGTTGGGCTTAATCCTATTGTGATGGTCGTGATGAACGGTGGTCTTATTCCAGCAGGTCAACTGCTTACTCACCTAACCTTCTACCATCGCATGCATTATATTCATGCCTCACGCTATCGCGATAACGAAGGTACTAATGAGCTTGATTGGAAATTCAAGCCAGAAGTTAGTATCGAAGGTGAGCATGTGTTGCTAATTGATGATATTTTTGATGAAGGTATTACTTTAAAAACTATCGTTGAAGAGCTTGGTAAAGAAAAACCTCTGTCTATTGAGACTTGTGTTTTACTGAATAAAGAACATGATCGCAAAATAAACGACTTTGATGTTGATTTTGTCGGTATCAATGTCGCTGATCGCTATGTGTATGGTTGTGGTATGGATTTTCATGGTTACCTGCGTCATCTGCCAGGTATCTATGCTATTAAAGAAGATAAATTGTAATTTTTTCTTTCTGTATGCGTAAAAAAAAGCATCCAATTTGGATGCTTTTTATGGTTTAAAAGTCTAACTATCTTGTTTGAAGTGATGTCACTTTTAATATTCTAAACAGGATCATCTCCAAGTTTTGGAAATTGTAATCTCAATCCGGTTTGACGTACAGTTGGTGTCGTTATCGCGTAGGTAAATGCTGACTCCGTACTAAATATTGATACTTGCTTCTTTGCTCGAGTGACGGCAGTATAGATTAGCTCTTGGCTGAGTAGTCGTGCATTGCTATCGTCAAAAGTAATAGCGACATGTTCAAACTCTGAGCCTTGGGATTTATGAATAGTCATTGCATAAGCTGTGGCAATCATCTCATCATTTAACAAGTTGACCGCAATACCCTGCTTTTTGCTCTCAAAAAATACCTTTGAACCTTTCCCTGTCTGTAAACAAATCCCAATATCACCGTTAAATAGTCCGAGTTCATAACTGTTGTGTAATATCATAACAGGACGTCCATTAAACCATGAATTATTGGATAAAGGTAATTTCAGTTCGTTAATATGCCACTCGCTGAGATAGTTATTCAAAAAATGATCGCCCCAACGACCATGATGCCCCGCAGTAAGGATACGAAATTGATTTAATAGGGTTAATAGCTCATCAATAAGAGTAGTATTATTGTTTATACTGACAGAGTCTGTAGATACTGAATCTTCTGTAAAATGCTTAACTCGGTTCACGTACCTCTGATAATTCAAAACTAATTTTTCTAAAATTTTATGATTACTTAGGCTATTTATATTTTGATTATTATCATCAGAGGTTCCATGGTCGTCTACTTTATCATTCACGCTATCATTGACCATAGCCACTCGGGCTCTTACTGACTGAAACTTCAAAACATCCTCATCTGCAAATAACTGCCAGACCTTTGCAATATCAGTTTCGGGACTATTAATCTGGGCTGCTAATTTGCCAATACCCGATTCTGCACCAAAGCGATGACTTTTCGTAAGTTGTTGATGCTTTGACTTTAGTATTGGGATGCGGCATAAATCTGCTAGCACAGCTCCTGCATCGACAGCGGCTAGTTGATTAGCATCACCTAATAGTATTAACCGTGCGCCCGGTTTGATAGCACTAACGAGCTGATTGGCTAGCTCCACTCCGAGCATCGAGGCTTCATCAACAATGATGATATCTTCGCTTAAAGGGTTTTCTGCATGGTAGCGCGGTAGCCCACTCTGCCCGATACCTAATAATCGATGAATAGTCTTAGCTTCTTGCAGTTGCATACTTACCCCTGCCACATCTAGCGCTGCTTGTAGCGACTCTTGCATACGTTGAGCGGCCTTACCTGTAGGTGCTGCGAGCGCTAAACTAGCACCTTGCTCTTTTGCAGTGCTATTAGTTAATTTATCGGATTTTTGTGTCTCTTTGAGCGCAATAACAAGCTGTGCGACGGTATAGGTCTTCCCTGTTCCAGGACCACCCGTAATAATACTAAAGGCACTGTTATTAGCCATATCGATCGCCGCTTGCTGCTCTGGGTTTAGTTGATCGTTGACGGCTATAGGTAGTGGCGTGATCTTATATTCACTAATTTTTTGTATTCTTTGAGCTAAGGTATATTCCGCTTGCCAAGTACGTTGCATCCATAAGGTTATATTTAGTCTATTGTTCTCTTCGTATTGTTTAAAGCAGATAGGCGTTGTTTCGCTTTTGCCTGTATCTGTAAGAAGTTCATTCTTA
>JBBSUA010000086.1:0-7423 GCA_038235315.1 Pseudomonadales bacterium
AATCTCACGCGCGACCAGTTGGCCTAAATCTTTTAGATGCACATGACCGGGTACAAACTGAGTAAAAGAGTTAGAAATAGCGATAATTGGCTTACCAAAGTCGCCATCAGTCATGCCAGTAGCGCGCCATAGTGCTCGTGCACCTGCCATATTACGACCGCCAGTAGAGGTTTTTGAGCGATAATCCATGTGATATTCCTTACAATTAGGCGAGGTAAATTAAAGTTTTTACCTGCAAATGTGACCTTGATAGTGTGCTTTTTATGGAGAGTGAGTACCAATGAATAATACTAAGTCGTTACCATACCATTAGCTATGAGTAACTATATATGCTTAAGTGAGAATAATCAGCCAATAACTTTTAAGTGTTTAGGCGAAGAATATTATTCTAGACGCTCTAAAATCGCTATTTCAAACCAAGGCAATTCTGATTTATCGGCTTCTAATTTTGCTACGACGATAAGCGCATGAGACGCTGGCAGGTATTGATAATCCGCGCTAGCGCCAATAGTGAGTAATTGCTCATCGCCTACGCCATGCTCATCAATACTAACCAGTGTTTGTTTGTCGTTTTTATACAGTACGTCAATACGACCGAAGAATTGCCATTCCTTAAAAGCAGCCACTAGTGCATCTGCTGCATCTTTGGTATAAAGCTGCTCAGTCGCTTTGCCCGTATTTGTCCAATGCAAACGTACTGCCAGTTGCAACGCTTCACTAAAGACTACCAATGACCCAATCACTTTGACATGCCAAGGACTGGTAATTAATGCCGTATCAATACCAATAATTTTCGCGGCAGCATCTGCTGTCATCGGTGTATTGAACTGCGCTAACAACTTTGGAGTTAACGGATTCGCCCGTTTAATGACATCATCTAAGCTATCGTAATGATATAAAAAGGGTAGTGGCAAGTCTTGAGTAACCGTCTTTTTACTGACTTTGCAATTATGAATACGCCAGCTAATAGCGGTGTCTGTCAAAGCCTCTGCCAAGATAATAGAATTGGGTACGATTTTTTGAGCATTAGCACTAGCATCGGCTTCTTCTATCATATTATTATCAGGCATAGCATCATCATATGGTTCTATATAAGTGTCAGTATTATCAGTTGGTATAGTTGACAAAGCAGTCGGCGAATCAGTCAAATTCATACACATAGTGTCAATAAAATGGTTCATTAATATAACATTTATTAAGGGTTTACTGCCAATAAATTAGCGGGTTTAATAAGTTGGTGTTATTAGTATTTTTTCGACTATCAGTATAATTGGCTCTTTATACATAGTTTATAAACTATGCTTTATTCGTTCACTACTCTTATAGTATAAGTAACAGTTATCCTATTTAATTTCATCAAGCAGCCTCACAAACGCCTAGGATTAATAATGACAATAAAACGAACCGTTGGTATATTATTATTTAATGAGGTAGAAGTATTAGATTTTGCAGGACCTTTTGAAGTATTTTCATTACCTGAAAATGCCAATAAAGAGGATAAATTGTTTAAGGTTATCACTATAGCCCAGTATCAAGCTCCTATATCTGCTAGAAATGGCTTGAAAATAATACCTGATTACAGTTTTGATGATTTTCCGAAGCTTGATGTATTAGTTATTCCTGGTGGTTATGGTGCTGAAAAAATTGAGATAAATAATGAAGTAGTCCTTAATTGGATTGCTAGCCAATCAAACCTAGTAGAGCTCACGCTTTCAGTTTGTACCGGTGCTCTTTTGTTGGCTGAAGCAGGTTTATTAGCAGGTAGATCTGCGACTACACATTGGATGGATTTAGATAACTTAGCTTTATCATATCCTGATATTGAAGTCATATCTAAAACCCGTTTTGTCGATGCGAGTAACGAGACTTCTAGCATTGTCACTTCGGCGGGAATAAGCGCTGGTATTCATGCAAGCTTATACTGTGTGGAGAAGTTGACAAACGCTAAGATTGCCAATGCAACAGCGCATCGGATGGAGTTTGATCTTAGCTAAATATATTATTTAAGAATTCGATGATAGTATAGAAGCATTTCCTAAAAATTAGAATAAATACTCTAAACCACTCTTATATCTAAACGTTTCTTTTAATTTGGAGAATTATATGCTGGAGTTAAGACCCAACTGTGAGAATTGCGACAAGGATTTACCGCCCGAAACTAATGAGGCAATGATTTGTACTTTTGAGTGTACCTTTTGCGCTTCCTGTGCAACTGGTGTTTTAAATAATAAATGTCCAAATTGTAGCGGTAATCTAACTAACCGTCCAATTCGCCCTTCATCGCTACTTACAAAATATTCACCTTCGACTTTACGTGTCAATAAATTTGATCGCTAAAACACAAATTTATAAATTCTATATTTAATAACTAAAGGATTAACCATGAGCCAAACCAAATACGACGATAACAACATCTTTGCCAAAATGCTAAACGGCGATATTCCTTACCATAGGGTTTATGAAGACGACAAAACCCTCGCCTTTATGGATATCATGCCGCAAGCCAAAGGTCACGTATTAGTCATTCCTAAGCAAAAAGCAGTTGATTTAGCTGACCTTGAACCTGAGTATGCGGCGGCTGTACTAATGACCTCCAAAAAGGTGATGCAAGCTCAACGTCAAGTATTCGAGCGCGAAGGCATTATTCAAATGCAGTTGAATGGGAGCGAGGCAGGGCAGACGGTTTTTCATTATCATGTGCATCTTATCCCAAGCAGTATACATGAGCTGGGTCGCCATGCTGTCACCCAAGCAGATCACGCAGAGCTTGCAGCTATCGCTAAGCAGTTGATCGCAGCGATTGGGAAGTAGCAGCTTTTACAAAGGGTTATACTCATTTTTAGATTCTCATAACCCTTGCAATATAATCATTAACCCTTAAAATAACGGCTTGATTTCTAATAAGAACAAGCCGTTATTTATGTCTATACATACTTCAGACAGTTGTTTTCCAAAGACAGGTTTTGCTGTGTCCTCAGCGACGACTAATAACGTTCACCCTTTATTACAGCCGTTAATTATTGGTAGCTTGACCGTTGAAAATCGCCTAATGGTTGCGCCGATGGCAGGGGTCACTGACAATCCTTTTCGTAAATTATGTAAATCATTTGGTGCCGGTCATGCTGTCAGCGAAATGATTATTGCTGATACAGCACTTTATGCGCGTAAAAAATCACTGTATCGAGCTAATTTCGATGGGGAGATTGCGCCCATTTCAGCGCAGATAGCGGGGGCTGAGCCAGATAAACTCGCTGAAGCGGCGCGCTATCAAATTGATAATGGCGCACAGATTATCGATATTAATATGGGTTGTCCTGCCAAAAAAGTCTGTCGCAAGCTTGCTGGTTCAGCACTGCTGCAAGACGAAGATTTGGTTGCGCGCTTGCTTGACACGGCAGTAAATGCGGTCAATGCACCCGTGACACTTAAGACTCGCTTGGGTTATGAAAATGGGCGCGAGAATATCTTGCGCGTCGCGCGTCGTGCGGAACAAGCGGGCATAGCCGCGATTGCTATTCACGGTCGCACACGTGAAGATATGTATACTGGAGAAGCGCGTTATGAGCTAATCCGTGAGGTGAAGCAAAGCGTTAGCATTCCGGTAATTGCCAACGGCGATATCGATAGCGCGCAAAAAGCCCAGCGCGTCTACGAGCTAACAGGCTGCGATGCCGTGATGATCGGACGCGCGGCGCAAGGGCAGCCGTGGATATTTCGGGATATCGAACACTTTTTGCGTACGGGTGAAATGCTTGCTGCACCAACGGTCAGCGAGATTAAAGACATTGTACTTGCACATTTACAAGAGCTGTACGGCTTTTATGGTGAGTATTCCGGCTGTCGTATTGCGCGAAAACACATCGCTTGGTATACCACGGGTATTCCTAATTCTAATGCCTTTCGGCAAGCGATGTATGGAGAAGAGAGTACGGCAGGACAATTTAGAGTGGTTGAAACCTTTTTGACAGCGCATTCTGAATAAAAGGGTGAGTAAACAATAGCTATCTAAGATTTACGTCACTAAGCGTTATTTATCGGTGTTTTAGGCGAGTCATCTGCAGCCGCTTCTTTCTTTTTTTGCCATGGGAAGTGACCTTCTAGCTCAACTTGTAATGACAAACTTAAAAAGGTGCGAATGAGAACTATAATTGCTAGTACCAATACGCTACGAAGCGTAGGTTCTGTGACTACCGTTGCCATAATGTCAGCAGCGATCAATACCTCAAGCCCTAATAGAATAGATTTGCCAACCGCTTGTCTAATCTTCATATAGGTGTCGTGGGTAAAGTTATTTATCGACAAAATTGCTTTAAAAAAGGCAAACAACAAACCAAAAAACATAATAAGAACGCCAATAAACTCAACAGTTTTGGCAATTAAATCAATGTAATGAACTAAGTAATTTATCAAAATAGTTTTCCTAGTGATCGATTTCGTCTATTTTTTTATTTATAAGTTTACACTCGTATACTTATAAAAATAGCGTATAGCCAGTGCCATTTAAAACAAATACAGTGTGGCTAACAGATATATTTTAGCTTAATATTATGTCAGTTCTTCTTTAATTTTAAACCAAATATTAATCTAAAATACTACAGGTTATAATCATTTATCAAAGATATATTGCAACGTTCAAAATAATTTTCTCAAAACAATAGTCGCGTTGGTCATCATTTAGGTCTATTTACTTAACTGTTAACCATATATTTTTGCTATGCTAAACATAAGACTCATTCAAGTACAATAAACAACAATAGCAGTACATTAAATAACAAGGACGTTTTATGGCTACTCCCTCAAAAGCAGCAATCACCAAAGCAGTAAATGGCAAGAATATCCTCATTACTGGTGGCTCAAGTGGTATCGGTGAGCGTACTGCCCATTTACTTAGCGAATGTGGCGCTCATGTCATTTTATTAGCGCGAACCGAAGAAAAGTTAAAAGACGTCAAGGAAGCCATCGAAGCACTTGGTGGTAAAGCCAGTTACTATGCTTGCGACTTAACGAATATGGATGATATTGAAAAGACCACTACTAAGATTATCGCTGATTTTGATCACATTGACGTATTAGTAAACAATGCTGGTCGCTCGATACGCCGCTCGGTTCATGAGTCTGTTAACCGTTTTCATGATTTTGAGCGTACTATGAATATCAATTATTTTGGGGCGGTTAAAATAATTCTAGGGTTTTTGCCAATTATGATCAGCCGACAAGCGGGTCAAATTATCAATATCTCATCAATTGGCGTACTAGCAAACAGCCCGCGTTTTGCTGCTTATGTGGCGTCAAAGGCGGCATTAGATGCTTTTAGTCGCTGCCTCGCAGCTGAAGTTAAAGGCAATAATGTTACGGTGACCAATATCTTTATGCCTCTAGTACGGACACCAATGATCGCGCCGACTAAGCTGTATCGCTATATGCCAGCACTTATGCCAGATGAGGCAGCATTGATGGTAGCAGAAGCCATCGTCAGTAAGCCAAATAGCATCGCCAGCAACATGGGAAAATTTGCTTCTGCTACTTATTCGTTGGTGCCAGCGTTCAACGTGGGTATACAGTCTATTGGCTACCGTATCTTCCCGAGCTCAACAGCTGCGCAAACGACAGACTCTAAACCTAATTTGGCTCAGCGCGCATTCGCAAAAATTATTCCGGGCGAACTTCACTAAGATTGGGTGGCTAGCGCAACAGTGCAAAATTTTCAAAATAAAAAAGGATACTTTAGTATCCTTTTTTTGCGATTAGAACTCTTAGCTAAAAATACGCCATAATATCCAAAACAGTCCCAACATAATAATTGCAATAATTAATAGCCGCTTAATCCAAGAAGGCATGAATGATTTTTTATAACCCAAATCGTTAAGCTTGCTATCGACGCCCGCTTGTAGGCTTTTGAAGCTTTGTTGTGGAGGCGTTGACTTGACATGACTCTTTATTAATTCCCCAGAAAGATCTGGATCTTCTTGCTCTCTATCGAAACTCAGCGCCTCATTAGGAATGCCTTGCTTATTAGCGATAGAGCTTAACTTCTGCTGCTGTTTCACCTTAATTTCAGTCTCATAAGCATCAATACGATCTTTAGCAGCTTCCATGCTTATATTTTCATCGGCTGCCAAGGTTTTAATCGCCATCACCAGATTATTTTTTTCGATCATCATAATGACTGCTCGTGGCAATTTTTTATTGGCTGATTTAGCGCTGACAGGATTTAAGCTGGGATCGGTGTTAAACATAGCTATCCTTTGAGAGTGTTTTTGTGGTTTACGAAACGTATCAAGATACTCGCTATTATAGCAATGTTACAAACGTAATCTAGGTGTAATGGTTAAGCAAAAAAATACCGCAATCAAATGATGACTGCGGTAAATGAGGTCATAACTGCTGTAACTTAAGCTATGAGCTTATAAGTCTTTCCAACGTTGAATAGACTCTTTAATTACTTCTTTAGCTTCTGCAACATCACCCCATGATTCGACCACAGTAGTGCCTTTTTTCTTAAGATCTTTGTAGTGGCTAAAGTGGAAGTGTAACTGCTCAATGATTTGCTTAGGTAAATCATCTAAGCTGTTGTAAGCGTTACCGTTATTACGGTCATCAGCAGGTACAACAACGATTTTGTCATCCACTTCGCCATCATCAACGAATTTCATAACCCCGATAACTTTGGCTTTTAAGAAAATACCCGTCGTCAAAGGTTGCTCAGTGATAATCAAAGCGTCAAGCTCGTCGCCATCTTCGTCAAGCGTTTGTGGAATAAAACCGTAGTTACAAGGTTTGGCAAAAATCTGTGGATCAATACGATCTAACTCAAACACCGCTAATTCGCGGTTCCATTCGATTTTGTGGCTGCTGCCCGTTGGAATCTCAATGACCACGTTGATGATACCGCCGTCAACATCACCTGCGTCCAAAATTTTATTAAAATCTGCCATATACTGCTCCTATGATTTTCGTAAACGAGTAAGGGTAAAGGAATAAATAAAGTCATCTGTTTTTCTTACCATTTACTACGCTCTAATAACGTAGCAAAGGACAACTATGTCTAATATCGGCTGCGATTATAACAAGTTTGAATTAAATTTTGTGGTTATGCTTAAGTCTAAGCGGGCACGATATTATGCGAACTACGACTTTGGCGCAACTGGACGCAAATTAATGAGACCAGCATGGCGCTGAGCAATATTGTCAATAAGCTTTTGAGTCATGTGTTCATAGCTTAATGACGCGTGCGTATTGTCAGTCATATCTACAAAATCCGACAATCGTAGCATTTGCATGCCAGCATAACCACAAGGATTAATGGCGTTAAAAGCAGATAAGTCACAATTTAAATTTAGTGCAATACCATGGTAGCTAAAGCCATGCTTAATCTTGAAACCTAGCGAAGCAATTTTGCCTATCATGATGGCATCGTCCGCTG
>JBBSUA010000087.1:0-7325 GCA_038235315.1 Pseudomonadales bacterium
AGCTCAGCTCACTACGCCAATGCATAACTAACCCAAAGGCAAATATAAAGGATATTAAATTGAAGCCAAGCTTGATTGGGGTAGAGTTATCTGAATCTAAGTCAGGCAACAGACCACCTGCAGTTCCGAGAGCCACGCATATCAAAAACCCCGAATCATCTATCATTCCGGTCTTATAAATAGTTAGACCTAAGATACCGCTCACGGCAAATGCGCCGTTGAGATGGGTATTAAAATTCGCCATATAAGAGTCTCTAAATAAGGGGTCAACTGCTGCTAAAAAAGCGCTCTATGATACCATGAGCACAGCTCCTAAATTCATAACAATTTAAATAGTAAAGCCTTATAGATAATAGAGATGACCCTCATGACTACCACCGCCTTGCCGTCTAAATTAGCTACCTGTTCAGCGCAAATGGCATTAGATAAAAGCTTTGCAGCTATCGATTGGCAAGCCCCTTGGTTATGTCACCTTAGCCAATTGGATTATCTAACTAACCATGTGCGCAAATTAAGTGAGCCGCTAGATAATCTAGATGAGGTTGCTAAAGACAATGCTATAAATGATGGCATAAGCGATGTTAAAAATAATTCTATAAGCAGCAACTTTAGTACGACGGTCATTGCTGAATTGTTAAACACCGCGATGAACAAGCAGAGTAGTGAGTGGCAAACTCAACCACCACAGACTAAACCTAGCAAAGTCCATCAAGCTCACAGCTTAGAATTTGTAGCACAAGACGCGTTACCAGAAGGCATGGGCTATGAGCAATTCATTGCGACGACAGGCAAGATTCCGACTCGTGATAACTTACATGATCTGTTTAACGGTAGTATTTGGCTGACTTTTCCTAAGACCAAGGCGTTGCTCAATTATCACCACATGCTGCAGATTGCCAAGCGTACTGATGCGCAAGGCGAAAAAGAATATCGAGGACGGGTGCGCGATACGATTACCGTATTCGATGAAAATGGTGCAGTTTTGGTAACCTGCGAGCCTAGTATAGGCGAGGCATTAGTTAATTTTGACTGGCAGGCAAGCCTAATAACGCCACGTGCTCATTTTGATAATCCGCATCAAGTAAAATACGATGCTCAAGCAGCGGTTTATATCTTTGGACATGCGCTACTTGAGCAGCTCATACAGCCGCGTAAAGCGTTATGTGCGCATAGCGTGATTATCAATGTCACCGCAGCATTCTTTACCCTAACGTTACCTGAGAGAATGCGGTTTTTGGATACTCAACTCGCTGAACACATGCACATGCTACTGTCGCAAGCGAACATTACCCCGCGCCAGCTAGCGCCTTTGCCTATTTTAGGTGTGCCACATTTTTGGGCTGATAACGTCAATTCTAGCTTTTACGCTGATGCTTATGTATTCCGTAATGGTCGCCGCCAATAAACATGATTGTTCGCAGCATAAATGAATCGCTAGCCCCTATTCTGTTTACGATTGTGCCACGATTTGACAACGTCTTGTCATTCACAATGGCTGTCTTATTTGTTATGGTAAAAGAGCGTTACTGTTAACCAGTCAGTTTTTACTTATAAATTTTGTTAATCAACCTATAAATCAAATATTCAAAACTATCGATAAAAAAGTACGCAATCAGCCACCTGTTATTACCATAAATTCATAAAATTTATAACCTAGATTTTATAATATAGACAAGGAAGCTACCATGAGTGACATTTTCAAAGTAAAACAAACTATCTCGGTCGACGGCAAGGATCATGCCTATTACAGCCTGCCAGAACTAGCGAAAACTTACGACAATATTAGTAAGTTACCTTACTGCATGAAAGTAGTATTGGAGAACTTGCTCCGTAATGAAGATGACGGACAGTCTGTAGGTAAAAACCATATTGAAGCGGTTGCTAATTGGGATGCTGGAGCTGAGGCGTCAAAAGAGATTGCCTTTATGCCAGCGCGTGTGGTGCTGCAAGATTTTACTGGCGTACCTTCGGTAGTCGATTTAGCTGCTATGCGCGATGCCGTCGTTGAATTAGGGGGTAAAGCGGAACAAATTAATCCCTTTATTCCTAGTGAATTGGTGGTTGATCACTCAGTACAAGTCGATGCTTATGGACGTGAAGATGCGATTGATCTGAATGAGAAAATCGAATTTAAACGTAATAATGAGCGTTATGAGTTTTTGCATTGGGGCAAAAACGCCTTTGAAAACTTCGTGGTCGTGCCCCCTGCAACGGGTATCGTGCATCAGGTTAACCTTGAGTATTTAGCTCGTGTGGTTATGGCTGCTGAAGTCAAAGTTGATGGTGATGTTAATGGAAAGACTGAACTGACGGCTTATCCCGATACGGTATTTGGTACGGACAGCCATACGACTATGATTAATGGTATCGGTGTGCTCGGTTGGGGCGTTGGCGGTATCGAAGCCGAAGCCGCGATGCTTGGTCAACCGTCCTCCATGCTGATTCCACAAGTTGTTGGCTTTGAATTGACTGGCAAACTTAATGAAGGCGTCACCGCAACGGATTTAGTATTGCGTGTGGTTGAGATGCTACGTGCTCATGGTGTGGTCGGCAAGTTCGTTGAGTTTTTCGGTGAAGGCTTACACAGTATGCCGCTTGCGGATCGTGCGACGATTGCCAATATGGCACCAGAGTATGGTGCTACCTGTGGTATTTTCCCAATTGACCAAATGGCGATTGATTATCTACGCCTATCGGGACGTGAAGAGAGTCAGATTAAATTGGTTGAAAAGTATGCCAAAGCGCAGGGCTTATGGCACGATGCGGATACTCCAGCAGCCACTTACTCTAGTAAGTTAGAGTTAGATTTATCTTCGGTACAGCCCGCATTGGCTGGTCCTAATTTGCCGCAGCAGCGTATCAACCTGTCTGATATGCACGAAAAATTTGGCGAAACTTTAGAGAAAATGACTAAAGACCGTAAATCAGAAGTTATCGGCAAAGTACGCTTTGATCAAGAAGGTGGTGAGCAAACGCAAGCGGAGTCTTTAGCGGCTGAGCCTACCGCTATTGAAGATACGCAAGAGAATAAAGTTGACTCTAGTCATTCAGCAAGCGATGTATTCTCTACCGTCGTTATCAATGAAAAAGATCATAAATTACGTGATGGTGCGGTCGTTATTGCCGCGATCACATCTTGTACCAATACCTCAAACCCTGCCGTTATGATTGGCGCTGGACTGGTTGCCAAAAAAGCAGCGGCGAAAGGTCTAACGGCTAAGCCATGGGTCAAAACCTCATTGGCGCCTGGTTCAAAAGTGGTGACCGATTATCTTGAAAAATCTCAACTAATGGATGAGCTAGAGAAGATTGGCTTTTATCTAGTCGGTTATGGTTGCACCACTTGTATCGGTAACTCAGGACCATTGCTTGAAAGCATCGAGAAGGGGATAGAAGACAATAATTTGGTCGCCTCGGCAGTGTTATCGGGTAACCGTAACTTTGAAGGTCGTATTCACTCACACGTCAAAGCCAGTTACTTAGCGTCACCACCGTTAGTAGTGGCTTACGCGATAGCAGGTACGGTCGATATTGACTTGACGACGCAGCCACTGGGTCAAGATCAAGACGGTAACGATGTGTTCCTAAAAGACATCTGGCCAACTTCGGACGAGATTAACGAGTTGATCGCTAACAATATCGATGCTGATATGTTCCGTAAAAACTACGGCGAAGTGTTTGATGGCAGCGATGCTTGGAATGCCATTCATTCAGCGGATAGTCAATTATATCCATGGGATGAAGAGTCCACTTACATTAAGAACCCACCATTTTTTGATGGCATGACCATGGAACCGAAGGGCATTCCTGATATCGAAAACGCTCGTATCTTGGGCTTGTTTGGTGATTCAATCACCACCGATCATATCTCTCCAGCGGGTAATATCGATGCCAACTCTCCAGCGGGTAAGTATCTGCAAGAGCGCGGAGTAATGGAAGCTGACTTTAATAGCTATGGCTCACGCCGTGGTAATGATGCGGTCATGACTCGTGGTACTTTCGCTAATATCCGCATCAAAAATCAGATGATGAAAGGAAAAGAGGGCGGCTATACCTATTACTTCGAGGGCGATAAAGCGACCTTAGAAGATGGTATTGAGATGGCAATGTATGACGCAGCGATGAAGTACAAAGAGGATAATCGTACGCTAGTTGTCCTCGGTGGCGCGCAGTATGGTTCAGGCTCTAGTCGTGATTGGGCAGCCAAAGGCACAATCCTACTAGGCGTAAAAGCGGTGTTAACCACCTCATTTGAGCGTATTCACCGCTCAAACCTAGTCGGTATGGGTGTCCTACCATTAACTTTCCAAGGCGATGACAATGCTGATACTTACAAGCTTGACGGTTCAGAGGTCATGAGTATCACAGGTTTGGACAATGGCGAGAGCAAAACCGCTCAAGTGACTGCCACTCGTGCTGATGGCTCGACAGAAACCTTCGAAGTTAACGTCGGATTGCAGACACCGAAAGAGCGTGAATACGTTCGTCATGGCGGAGTACTGCACTATGTACTTCGTCAGTTAGCTGCTGAGAGTATAGAAGCTGGTTAATTTTTGAGCATCTTTAAAACAGAAAAACCTCAACGTTATGTTGGGGTTTTTTATTGGCTGGTTTTTATGAATTGGTTTCTTAGGGAGATCTAATCGTGCCTGTTGCTTATAGCAATGTTTTAACGGTTCCTAAACCACATCTAGCGGTGACATTCCGTTCTTGCTAATATCTAAAATCGTGTATTACGTCTTTTAATCACTCTCTAAAGAGCATTTTGAAATTCTAATTCACCCTACACATTTTCTCTCAACCTATTTTGACAATTCTGTATCAATCTTTATCGAAAGTTTTCGTTCCAACTCTCATCAAATATCTTGTTTAAGAATTTTTCTCTATCAATACTACCGTTGTTATGCAAGCAGGATTTATCGGCAAAGATATAATTCATCCAGCTGATGTCAGGAGACAGCTCATTAATTTCTTTCACAATATCAACTTCACTTATTTCAGAAAAATCTCTAGCGATGAGCTGTTCAGCTAGCTTTAGGATGCAACTCTTTGTTTTATACTCAAGAGAATTTGGGTATTCAGAAATCTTATCAAAAAACTTATTATAATTTATTTTTTCATTTTCGTTTAAATAATCATCGCTCCAGAATATATAGTCACTCCAAAATGGATCAGGAGACAGTTTGCTTATCTCTTGATCTATTTCTTTTTGCCTTGACTCTGAGGAGGTGGTGTTAAGTAGCTCTTCAAGCAATAAAACTATCTTTTTCTTATCGTCATCGTTCATCATTGGCTGTCCTAACTACTTATTTTTTAATAGGCATCATGTGAGTTAAGCTTTAACCTCTATCAGTCAACAGCTTAATCCCCATCCCAATAAATACCACTCCGCTTATTTTATTTAACGCCGACTCGATTGCTGGATTTTCTCTAAGCTTTTGGCTAAATCGTGATGCCAGTAGCGCCAAACACATGCACCATATCAAGCTGGTTATCGCAAAAGTAAGTCCCAAAATTAAGAATGATAACGTGCTATGAGCATAGCTAGGATCGACGAATTGTGGGAAAAAGGCGAGGAAAAATAAGGCAACTTTTGGATTAAGTGTATTGGTCAAAACCCCTTGCTTATATATTTTTTGATAGTCTAAAGTCTTAGCCTTTGCTAGATTTGTATTCTCAGTTAAGCTCTCCGCTATTAGAGCATCTTGTTTGCTGGTCAGCATTTTAAAGCCCAAATAACACAAATAGCTGGCACCGATATATTTGACTATCGTAAAGGCTAATGGAGAGTTGGCGAGCAGTATGGACAAGCCTAAGGCTGCTAGTAAAGTATGGACTAAGATACCTGAAACAATTCCTAGTACAGAATAGAATCCTGCCTTATTGCCCTGTGAGACGCTACGCGTGATGATGTACATGCTATCCGAGCCAGGGGTGACGCTCAATAAAACACTGGCAGCAATAAATCCCAAGTAATTTTCAATGCCAAACATAAATAAGCGTCTCTTTTAGTAAGGTTGCAAAGTGTCGTCACGATTATAGCTTGGGTTAGCTCAAGCGTAACCCACTCAAGGTATATTTTAACCTACTCTCGCGTTAATCCAAAAATCAAAATAATCCTTTAATATTCTATAATACATCCATTATTTCTTTGCTAAGATTACGCTATATTAATTACCACAAGCGTAGCATAAGCCTTGTCAAAAATAATTCAATTCCGTTTTCACCTTGGCTACTTCTTATTAGCTATCCTGCTTTTTTTGGTCGAAATAATGATAGCCAAATATATGAGCGGATGGATTAGAGGTTATCTTGGGGATATATTAGTCATCATGCTGATATACAGTGTCCTAATGACCGCACTCGATGTCAATAAAAAGTCAGTCGTGTTATTTACGCTTATAGTGGCGTTTATTATTGAGTTTAGCCAGTATTTTAAACTGGCAGAGCTACTCGGTTTTGAAAAAGGCAGCTTGGCTTACATTGTCTTGGGCAATACTTTTAGCGTAGAGGATCTAGTGTGTTATGTGGTCGGAGGTCTCATAGTCTTGATGGTTGAATTTATCGCTTTGAAAGGCTTACGTTAAATGATGCACGGGGACATTCTATATCAAAACCCACATCTCAAAAATTCAATCTACAATAAGTCTAATCTCTCAAAGACTGACTCTCTATACATAAATAACAACATCTAAAGCTCAGTTAAAGCGTTATCATCGCTGTTTCTAACGACTTAGCCCATTCAAGCCGTGCAAGGCAAAAAGCTAAATATCAATACTGAGTGAACGATGAGCAGACGCGACCTTATTATCTTTATGACCCTGTCCTTTATGTGGTCGATATCTTTTATATTTTATCGAATAGGGGTGCCTGAGTTTGGCTCGTTAGCCTTTGCCAGCTTGCGAGTCATATTTGCAGGGCTAGTTATGGTGGTGTTTTTATTACTCAGCCCAAAAAACCGAGTCGGTATTCGCGAACGTTGGAAGATACTGACCGTTGTTGGTCTATTCTCGGCAGCTATTCCCTTTATACTGTTTTCTTTTTCAGCGCAGTCCGTGAATGCTGGGGTATTGGCCGTACTTAATGCCGCTGTACCGATGATGAGCGGCTTTATCGCCAGTACGTTCTTCAATGAAAAGCTCGCCAAAAAGCAAATAGTAGGCTTAGTCATTGGGGTTATTGGCGTCGTGATTCTAATGAGTGAGAACTTGTTTGCTGAACAAGGCGCAAGCGATCTAGGCTCAAAGTTACTACCGATGGGCTATGCTTTATTGGGGGCAGTAGGATACGCAGTAGGCGCTAATGTCACTAGGAATTATCTAGAG
>JBBSUA010000088.1:0-7268 GCA_038235315.1 Pseudomonadales bacterium
CGTTAGGTGATGACGCAAGAGGCGTATAAATTTTTCTTGCTTGCTGTGTCTACGCTGACAGAGGCTGCAAAAAATGTGTACGCCTCTTGCTGTATCTTTTAATACTAAAACGGAGTTAATTATGAATTGGACAGTCTATTTATCTGGAGAAATTCACACCGACTGGCGACAGAAAATTATGCAAGGCGCTAAAGATCATGGCCTTGCTATCACATTCACTTCAGCAGTGACTGAACACGAAGCTAGTGACGCCGCCGGTGATGTGCTGGGTAAAGACGACAATTCTTTTTGGCGCGATCACAAGTCGTCTAAAGTTAATGCTATTCGTACCAAAAACCTAATACAAAAATGCGATATTGCTGTCATTCGTTTCGGTGATAAATACAAGCAGTGGAACGCAGCATTTGACGCCGGCTACTGTTCAGCCTTGGGTAAACCGTATATCACACTACATGCTGATGATATTATTCATCCGCTAAAAGAAGTTGATGCAGCGGCGATGGCATGGGCGCAAACGCCTGAACAAATTGTTGAGCTGCTAAAATATACTGTCAGCACTAGCTAGATACTGCCGTAAAAATAAAATTTAGGTGGCAGTATTGCAGGCAAAAATGACCGCCTTTATTAACTCATCGCTATATTTTATGATACAAAGCTGCTATAACTAAATAGACTGTACTCAAAAATATGATAGGACGCTTTATGTCATTGCCAACCGCCTTGTTTAAATCATTTTCACGCATAAAAAAAGATCTCAAAGAAGATATCGATGCGGTCTTTACTCGTGATCCTGCTGCGCGTAATAGCGTAGAGGTCATACTCACCTACCCTGGTATTCATGCGCTCATTTTGCATCGTGGCGCGCATTATCTATGGCAGCATGATCATAAGTTATCTGCGCGTGTTATCTCTTATGGCTCACGTATTCTTACAAGCATTGAGATTCATCCCGCTGCCAAAATTGGCAAACGCTTCTTTATTGATCATGGCGTTGGTGTCGTCATCGGCGAGACAGCTGAGATTGGCAATGACGTGACTCTTTATCATGGTGTTACTCTAGGCGGCGTTTCATGGAATAATGGCAAACGTCATCCTACCTTAGAAGATGGCGTCATCGTTGGTGCTGGCGCGAAAGTATTAGGACCATTTACCGTCGGCAAAGGCGCAAAAATTGGCTCCAACGCCGTCGTGGTCAAACCCGTTCCCGCTGGTGCGACTATGGTCGGTAGCGCCGCACGTATGATATCGGATCATCACGATGAAAAAGGTAATCCAATCATCAAAAAAGTCAATGATGCTAAGCAGCAAGAAGCCGCCGCAAAAGCTATGGACAAGACATCTCAAGAAGATAATAAAGATCAATCAGCGCGTGAGACTACGTTTCAAGCTTATGGTATCGAGCAATCGTCACAAGACCCTGTTGCAGAAGCCTTTGCGAAGATGCTTGAGCATATCCAACAATCTGAGAACCGTCTTGATCAGCTGCAAACAGCTATGTGCAAAATTGACCCTGAATTTTGTAAAAAAGAGTATGACAAACTGTGTTTAAAGGATTTGGATGTAATAGATAAAAAAGATATGAATTAGGCAGGCGCTGAGCAGAAGTAGATTTATGGCTGGTGGGCTGGGCTGGGCTGGGCTGAATGCTCAGCTTACTTTTTATATCTAATAACACAATACTGATTTTACGATTTATATTTTTACCTATAATTAATTACTGCTAGCAACCGCCAATTCCTCTACCCCTGCAATCTCATGCGCTTTAAATGGATAACGATCGGCAATCACTAGCCATTCGTCCGTATCATCAGACCTTACTAATAAAATATCAATATCCATGGTGACTTGCCGTATTACGACAAGTTCAACTTTTCGTTGTCTGTCGCAGTTGTTCTCAAACTCTTTGAGGACTTGCTGTAGCTGCTGCAACGCCATTGGCGAGGTTAATAATAGATATACGCATTGATTGGTATAGTCAGGTTTTGGCTGATCTGAAGTCGCCGTAAAGTCAGGATTCTGAAAGGCGGTAGAGAGCTGTACCTCTCCCAATGAAGCAAGCTGTTTACGAACCCGTGGCAAATGATGCTCAGCTTGATAATTGCTGCCTAATGCCAATAAGACTGCAGCCACCGTTTGAGATTGCATCTGCTCAAAGGTGCGATTGTCTAAGCTTTCTATCTTTAGTTCAGCTAAATTTTTATCCGTCATTAGCATTGCTATTTGATTTTTTTGCATAACGAGTAATTTGTACACCAACTGCATCGGCTTCTTTGATAGCTGTAGGCTTAGCAACACTAAAGGTTATTTTATGACACCCATATTTTTCTAATAGCTTATCGACAACTTGGGCAGCTAAATGCTCTAACAGCTTGGCTTTTATTTCTTTACACCATTCGCTGACATCGTCGCAGACTTCTTTATAACTGAGCGCATCCTCAACATTATCTGATACAACAGCTTTGCTAATATCAGTCTCAAGCATGATATCAATGAGCAACGGCTGAGTAATAGCGCGCTCCCAATCATAAACCCCAATCACTGCTTCAACCTTTAAACCTTTTACAAATACCACGTCAGACTCAGTCTGGAACATATTTTAATCCTTGCTAACTGTTTCTTAATTAGGTTTCAATTTGAGTTTACTATCAAGTCGTCTCTTTTAAACGTGCCGCTTTTAGCTGTTTGCTCGGGCGATGTCGCCACAGATCAATACTGAATAGTAACAGACCGAACCAAATTAAACCAAACACCGCTAAGCGATGTAAATCAAATGGCTCGTTATAATAGAATACTGCCAAGAAGAAAATAAAGGTCGGAGTTAGGTAATTCATAAAACTTAAAATACTATAAGCGACCAGCTTAGTAGACCTATTAAACAGCAATAACGGCACCAAAGTAATTGGACCTGCCAGCATCAATAGCCAAATATTTGAGGTAAACCAAAAGCCAATCTGGCTGCTCGCGACATCTGCTTGCCAAAACCACCATAGGCAGATAGGCAATAGCATCGCCGTTTCTACAAACATCGCATCAACGGCGGTCAATGGCGTTTGCCGTTGAATAGTGCCATAGGTGCTAAAGCTAAACGCTAATATCAATGATATCCACGGCAAGCTACCTAGCATGATGACTTGAATGGCGACCGATAGTAAGGCAAAGCCAATAGCCACCCATTGTAACGCACGCATACGCTCCTTAAATAAAACCATTGAGAGCGCGACCCCTACCAACGGACCAATAAAGTAGCCTAAACTTGCCTCTAGTATTTGATCATTGTTAACCGCCCAGACGTAAGTGAGCCAGTTTATAGCAATGATAACCCCTGATAAAAAAGTATACGCGATCCACTTTGGGTTTTGCTTTAGGGTGTCAATCCATTGCCAACGCTTAGTGACCACCAATACTACCAGTAAGCATAAAAACGTCCAAACAATACGATGACCGATAATTTCAGTCGCGTTGTAGGCGGCTAATTGTTTAAAATATAGGGGAAACGCACCCCAAATAGAAAAAGCGATGAGTGCAGTAATAATGCCACGTTGAGTGGTCTTAATAGGGGCAACTGATTTTTTGACGACGTTTTGAGTGGTCATAAGACAAGACAACTTTTTTAGTGAAGGTCGTCCCTAACCTATTTGTTTATTATTAAAAGGTTAAAGACGCCAAACTCACTATATATGTATAGTGAATTTTAAAATAAAAAAGCAATGCATCAGTATCCTATCGATACTGATGCACTGCTAAAAACTGTTTTGAGCTGGCAGCTTATTATTATAACTGCCCTTGAATAACTTACAGTGACAAGCTTATGCTTTATTTTCGCGACTATCAACTTCGATGGCCATTCCAATCTGGTTAGCAAGCCCTGCAAACCCAGGAAAACTAGTGTTTACGGTCTCAACGCCTTCTATGGTGATTTGTTCAGAGGCACGCAGACTAGCAACGGCAAAGCTCATAGCGATACGGTGGTCATGATGCGACGTAATATGTCCACCACCAAATACAGGATGGCTATTATCAGCGCCTGCGCTACCTTTGCCTTCAATAATCATTCCATCATCGGTAACGGTGCAATCAACACCTAAGGTTTGCAACCCTTCTGCCATCACCGCAATACGGTCAGACTCTTTAACCCGTAGCTCTTTGGCACCCGTTAATACAGTACGACCTTGCGCACAGCTTGCTGCGATGAATAATACGGGAAATTCGTCAATCGCAAGCGGTACTAATGACTCTGGTATCTCAATGCCCATTAATCTAGAGGCACGAATAGTAATGTCAGCGACTGGCTCCCCGCCTACATGTGTCTCGTTACTCAGCGTGATATCCGCTTGCATTAACTTCAAGATATCGATAATGCCCGTACGTGTCGGATTGATACCCACTTGCGTTAGAGTCAGCTCGCTATCTTGGCTGATAGCTGCCGCAACCATAAAGAATGCGGCGGATGAGATATCAGCAGGAACAGCGATATCGCCACCCGTCAGCTTACCACCGCCCTCAACGCTAATTCGATTACCATCGACGGTGACGTTATAGCCAAACGCCGATAGCATACGCTCAGTATGGTCACGACTGATCTCAGGTTGGGTGACCGTAGTCGTCCCTTCTGCCCACAAGCCCGCCAATAATAAGCAAGACTTAATCTGTGCTGAGGCCACAGGCATATCATAATCAATACCTTGTAGCGGCGTACCGACTTTATCACGCCCTGTGATACTAAGTGGTGAAGTACCGCTAGTACCTGTACTTTGAATGACCGCACCCATTTGACGCAATGGTGCTGCAATTCGCTCCATCGGGCGTTTATTAAGACTGGTATCGCCAGTTAATACGCTGTCGAATGCTTGCGCGGCTAAAATACCGGATAACAGACGCATACTCGTGCCAGAGTTACCCATATAGATTGGGGTTTTACTCGGTTTTAGACCGTTCATACCCACGCCATGAATAGTCAATTTGCCGTCATTAGGCCCTTCAATCGTCACACCCATATCGCGAAATGCTTGCAAGGTTGCCAGTGCATCTTCACCTTCTAAGAAGCCTGTTACGTGGGTCACGCCTTCAGCCAAGCTACCAAGCATAATACTGCGGTGGGAGATAGACTTATCACCTGGTATGGAGATAGTGCCAGTGACCGTGTTACTTGGTGAAATAATATAAGAAGCTGACATAGCGGAGGTATCCGTATAAGGGGTGCTGGCTAGCATATGGCCAAAATGTTGCCGTGCGGCTTGCGCGCGGCCCAAAAGTCCCATCAGGGCAGTTGAATCTTTATCAAGGATAAGTTGGCGAATATTCTGTAAGTAGACGCTATACTCATCAAGGGCACTGACAATCGCGCTTTGATTGGCAAAAAATATATCGTGCCACATTTTTGGATCGCTGGCAGCGATGCGGGTAAAGTCTCTGAACCCGCCAGCGGCATAGCGAAACATATCTAAATTATCATCATGACTGGCAAGTTGATCAACGAGGTTGAAGGCTAGCAGGTGTGGCAAATGACTGGTGTGCGCCAGTATGTCATCATGATGCTCGGCGGTCATCGTCATTACCGTTGCCCCTACCGCTTGCCACAGTTGCCTTAGTTTATTAATAGCATCAGCACTGGTGGTTGGCAACTCGCAAATAATGACACTACGATTGATAAATAGTTGCGCGCGGCGAGCATGATACCCTGAATGTTCAGCGCCAGCAATCGGGTGTGCAGGCACCAAGCCCGCAGGCAACGTGCTAAATACTATTTTAGCCGCTTCTATCACATTAGCTTTAGTACTACTGACATCAGTAATGACACAATCAGCTGATAACTGACCATTATCCATCGCCGCTTTAATATCCGTGAATACGGCTTGTACCGCTTGTACCGGCACCGCGATGACAATCAAATCACTACCGCTAACGATATCGCTTAGATTACTACTACCAGCATCTAGCAGTCCTTGTTCGATCGCAGCGGTTAAGCTTGCTTCATGCCTATCGACGGCAACTAAACGCCCACTTAGATTGTTATCCTTAATGGCTTGCGCCAAACTTGCGCCAATTAAACCTAACCCTATGACACAAACTTGCTTAAATAGTGGCTCAACGTTTAGATAGTTGACGCGCTGTTGTTTATTATTCTGTTGACGACTCACAGCTTTTCCCGTTATACAAACCAACCTCATTATGCGAAAACAATGTCTTGTCTGATGGTTGCTTGTTAATGTCATAAAAGTAGAAGGATTAAAACGATAGTTTTCATTGCCTATCATTTGACTAATAATAGTCTATGAACAACTAATCATCAGTCAAAATAGAACGCAACGTATCAATCAGGCGGGTATTATCTTCTGCTAAACCGACTGTGATGCGCAACCAATTGGGCAATCCATAACCAGCAAGCGGACGCACAATGACCCCTTGCTCAAGTAAGGCCTGATTAATAGCCGCAGCATCTTCTATCTCAACCATAATAAAGTTGGCATGAGAGGTAACAAAAGCCAATCCTAACGCATCAAACTGCTTTTTGAGCCACCTCATTTGACCATCATTAACTTTACGTACTTGTTCGATAAAATTTTGATCGGCAAGCGCAGCAGCGGCGGCGGCAAGCCCAATACGGCTGACATTAAAGGGCTGACGAATACGGTTGAGCAACTCTGCTACTGGCGTAGCGCTTAGCGCATAACCCACACGCAATCCTGCTAGACCATAAGCCTTAGAAAAAGTACGCACGATAACGACATTATCAAACTCATCCAACAGCGCGCGATTATTACTCTCAGGGCTGTATTCAATGTAAGCTTCGTCCAACACGACGAGTACTGAAGATGGCAAACTGGCGACAAACTCACGTAAGTCATTAGATGCAAGCTGAGTGCCCGTTGGGTTATTAGGATTGGCAATAAAGACCATTTTAGTATTGGCATTGTCTTCGACTGCTTGACGCATGGCTTTGAGATCATGACCAAAACGCTGAGCAGGTACTTCGATACCAGTCGCGCCTTGCATTTTTGCCAGCATGGAATACACCACAAAGGCATATTGACTATAAACGATAGCGTCATCGGTACCAACGAAGCTACGCGCCAAGATATCAAGCAAATCATTAGAACCATTGCCCAAAGTAATACTATCAATGCTCACATTATTGAAGTCAGAAAGCGCTTGTTTGAGATAATAGCCATTACCATCAGGATAACGTGCTAATTGATTCAATTGCTCAGTAATTGCTAAAGTCACATATGGAGAGCATCCTATTGGATTCTCATTACTAGCCAGCTTCA
>JBBSUA010000089.1:0-7247 GCA_038235315.1 Pseudomonadales bacterium
AGGCTTGGTTTTTGGGTTGATTCAAATCCCCCAAATCTATAAATGCACAAAATGTATTGTCGGCACCATTAATAAAGAATGCTCGTAGTGTTTTATATTTATTAATATGCATAGCAGCATCGATAAGCTCATGCATCATCTCAAAGCTCATAGCGTTTTTTTTCTGCGGGCGACTCAAAGTAAGGGTTAAGATATCTTGAGTAACGCTGACTTTCAGCGTTTTATAGTAATAAGCAGCGACAGCGTGCATGACAATCCTTGATGAGCAGATAAAAAATAAAATAATAGGTAATATTAATATTAGCAGGCTTATATCTGCCATACCCTATTAAAAACTGACCGTGCCGTTATCCATAGCTTTTATGACTAACATTTAATACTCTTTATATCATTTTCCATGTCATATCGTTTTCGCTTAGTCGATGATAATTCAACTGCGGATAAGGCGTTAAATCAAGCGCTTGTAGATTATTCAGCGCCAACAGCATAGCATCATAATAAGGCTTGAGCATAGCAAACTGTGCTGGTGTGACATGCTGAATGTTTAGCAAACACTTATCTTCAAGGTTTTGGCTAGCAATACGCAATTGCGGCACTCCTGTATAGCGACTCGCCCCTAAAATACGATGCGCAATTTGGGAGAGCATACTACGATCACGCGCTTGCCATGCTTGAGTGAGGACTTCTTTTTCATCAGCAATCGTATCAAGCATCATCATAATAAGCTTAGCAGCCAGATCTGGCTTGTTAGCAGCGCGAGTCAGCGCATCTTGCCAATCAAACACCTCTGATTCATCGACAGCGTTCGGCTTTGGACTGCTCTCTTGTAATGTTTGATCTGATAGCAGCTCATTAGATTTAGCACCCAATAATTGCGGTTTGTCTTGATATTGCAAACTGCTGTAGCGAGGTTGGGTGGCACGTTGTGGTTCGCGCATATAGTCATCGCGTGGTTGGCTATCACGCATATAGTCGTCACGGATTTTTTTGAGCGATAGAGGACGAGTCGTCTTTCTGTTAGCTGGACGCGCGGTTTGCTTGGTCTCAGTTGCGATATCAGTATCGGGGTTTTCAACAGGTGTTGGATTATCAACAGTAATTAGCTTGGTATCTTGTGCTATTGCTGATTTAGCAGGTGCGCTTGGCGAAGAAGACAGTGTAGAGGTCGGCACCAGTTGTAGATTGGCATTGGTTGTTGTTGATGTCAATCGTTGCGAGGTAGCTGTGCGTCCAAGCCACTTCTGCAAGACTTGTAGCAGCTGCGGCTGACTAATCGGTTTGCCCACATAATCATCAATACCGCTAGCGATAAGCTTGTCACGCTCATCGGATAACCCATGCGCTGTCAAAGCAATGATAGGTATACGGCTATCGGCATTCTCAATTTTACGAATTTGCTCTGCCGCTTCACGCCCTGACATACGTGGCATTTGAATATCCATAAATATAAGATCGATATTATCTTTGTCCTGTATCTTGTCTGAAGCTTTTTCTTCTACATTATTGTCTAAAATAGCTGAGGTTCTAGCGTTACCTTTATTACTCTGTACAAGAGTTTCTGCTTTAGTCGTTTGCGTTTTGATTGCCAAGCTCTGCTGATTAGGTTTGGCTGTTTTGGTATGTTTAGTTTGCTGCTTACTAATTAACTCAATCGCATCAAAACCGCTATTAGCAGTAATTACTTTAATACCAAGCTCGCTAAGTAGCGCATCTAATACCAGTAGATTGGGCAAATGATCATCAACTGCCAGTACCGTTATCCCTTGCCAGCGAGGCGTTTGCGCTTGTATTGGCACACTCCTCTCTCGAGTGTCAAGCATCTCATACAGTTGGCGTTTGTCGAGCGGCTCATACAGTATATTAGCGTGATAACGGTTCAGTAATGCTTGGTCAGCTGCGACCTGATAACCAAAGACCGCAAGCTTACCTTGATAATGCAGCCGAATTTGTTTGAGAAGCGCCATCATATCGTCTTGGGTATCATTATCGACAATGACCCAATCCCAATAGTTGCCGCGCTCTTTTAAAGACTCAAGCACACCCGGCAAGGAATTTGCTTGCGTTAAAGTCACTGGCAAATTTTGCAAACTGGCTTTGAGTACTTGCCTAGATGCCGCATGATTGATCCATACCAAAACATTGAATTCATCGTGAGCACTGGCTAATGGCTCAAGCATGGGTAGTGCAATGGTTTGCCCTGTCGCAGTCTCCAATACATCAACGTGAGCCGGCATCCGAAACCAAAATGTTGCGCCTTGATTGGCAATATTCTCTTGAGCATTATCATAAAAGCCAATATCGCCGCCCATTAACCGCGTTAGCTGTTTACATATGACCAATCCTAGACCAGTACCACCATACTGACGGGTAGTTGACGGGTCACCTTGACTAAAGCTCTGAAACAGCATTTTTTGATCGGCAAGAGAAATCCCCTTGCCACTGTCCTGAATACTAATCATCAGATGATTGTCTCTATGATCATCTAGACTGACACGTACCACCACATCGCCCACGTCAGTAAATTTAATCGCATTACCGACCAGATTGGTTAATACTTGCTTGAGCCGTAAGGCATCGCCAATGATTCGCATGGGTACGTCGTTATAGAACAGCACCGCCATCCGCAGACCTTTTTCCGCTGAAACTGGCGAGAGCATATCAACCACATCATATATAGTGTCATAAAGGTCAAAATCATGGCGATCGAGTACCAACTTACCCGCTTCAATTTTAGAGAAGTCCAACACATCATTGACTAATGCGAGTAGATGCGCAGAAGATTTGCGAATAGTATGCACATATAGGTCTTGCTCAGGATTTAACTCTCCATGGCGTGCAAGTAAATTAATAAAGCCGTCAATACTATTCAATGGCGTACGCAACTCGTGACTGATATTAGCCAAAAATGCAGACTTCGCTTGGCTGGTTGAGATCGCAGCATCGCGTGCGTTACGAATAGAGATGTTCTGCATCTCCATTTCATCAAAGGCAAGGCGCAGATCATCTTCGGTTTGCTCAGCGTGATTTTGAAGCTCTTGAAAACTACTGTGGAGGCGACGCAGCGTTCTCACTAGATCTTGTTGTAATAGATTCAACTCACCATTAGATTCTACTGGAATGGGTTTATACAGGTTATCGACATTGGTTCTTTGTAGTTGTAGACGCAGCTCATAAATAGGGGCAATCCATCGTTTAGCATAAATATTTAAGCTCAACAATAGGATTAAAATGGTGAACAAACCCGTAATAACTAGCGCCATAGCGACACGATAGCGAGCAATGTAGAGCGGCTCATTATCCATATCAACCAGCAACCACAACCTTTGTCCTTCAAAATCACCCAATACACTGCCGTAGGCGGTGCCAATAGGTGTCGGTTTTTGGGATAAAAAACGTTGTGAGGGATCAATCATAGGCCACGCCTTATCAACACCATAACCTACAGTTGCCAGCACCTGATTACTTTCATCGATAATCGCAATACGCTGTACATGCTGCTCAGATTGCATGCGGCTCAGCTTATCGCGAATAGATACCAGCGTCGCTATCGCACCTTGCGGCACAGCATCAGTATTCAGCTGATTTTCGTCGACAACAACCGAAGCAGAAGATAGCAAGGGTGACTCCATCGCTAACAAGGTTTCTTCTGAAAGCACAGAATCGTTAGAGCTAATTGCACGAGCGCCCACGTAATGATCATAGTATACGGGTGATATCGGCAGCTGCTGAGCTGGCGTGTTAGACCCAACAGCTACTTTATTAGGAGAAGTTATGCTCTCAGTGATTTTTTCATTGTCTGCTATCTGCTGACGCTTTTGCTCTAACAACGCAGGGATCAGCTCATTAACCATAGGCTGATACCGAATCAATACCGCCTCTGCCAATGCTTCTTGCTCTGATTCACTAGCGCGCATGGTCTCATGAAACACTAAGATGCCACCTACTGCTGCCAACACACAGATTGGCAAAAACACCAATATGATCAGTTGACCGTAGGCGCTACGAGTGTCAAAGCGTTTTTTGTATGCCATGCTCGGTTTAATCCCTACTTAAGTTGATACTGTTTTTAACTGACACTATTCTAATTTATTAATAAGTCATGATGCAATCAGCGCAGGTAAAAACAAAATGATATAATGACGCAGCTTTATATTTACCCTTATTTTTATAGCGATTAACACCCAGTAATAGTGGCATATTAATCATTTATTTACTCAATGTTATTAAAATAACCGTAATACATTTATTATCAAAAAACTAAAAACCAAATTATAAAATTGACACTCATAAAAAAAAGGATGCCTTATGTCGTCTACGGCGATGTCGAATGCTAACTTTATTACTCAAACTAGTAGCCTTGCCGATTGTGTTGGTCAGACGCCATTGGTCAAATTGCAGCGATTACCTGAGCAAGAGCATATTGCCAATGGTGCATCATTACTGGCTAAGCTTGAAGGTAATAACCCAGCAGGTTCAGTTAAAGATCGTCCTGCATTTAATATGATTTATCAGGCAGAACAGCGCGGTGATATCACGCCTGGGGATACTTTGATTGAAGCGACGAGTGGCAATACGGGTATTGCTCTTGCTATGGTTGCAGCAATGCGTGGCTATCCAATCACACTATTGATGCCAACCAACTCAACCCAAGAGCGCAAAGACGCTATGGTAGCCTATGGTGCAACTTTGATCGAAGTTGACGAGGGTATGGAAGCGGCGCGTGATTTGGCATTACGTATGCAAAACGATGGCTTAGGTATCGTGCTTGATCAGTTCAATAATCCTGACAATAAGCAAGCACATTACCTGACAACAGGTCCTGAATTATGGCAACAAACCGACGGTAAGATTACTCATTTTATCAGTTCTATGGGTACGACAGGTACGATAACAGGTGTTGGGCAATACCTCAAAGAGCAGAATCCAGCAGTAAGAATTATTGGCTTGCAACCCGATGAGTCAGCATCAATTGCAGGTATTCGTCGCTGGCCTGCAGCATACATGCCGGGTATTTATGACGCTGATATGGTTGATGAGGTCATGGATATTGATCAACATATCGCTGAAGTCTATATGCGCAAATTAGCCAAAACTGAAGGTATTTTTGCTGGTGTGTCCTCAGGTGCAGCAGCATGGGCGGCTATACAAGTTGCCAAAGCTAACCCCGATGCCGTCATTGCCTTCATTGTCTGCGATCGCGGTGATCGCTATTTATCGACTGGCTTGTATAATGTCGATGACAATGTTAGCAATGACAGTGTTATCGATGGCAGTGCAACGCAAGTATAACGAATGATCAGGATGACTCATGTCACATGCTCTACCTTGTAACCCGATACTGGTTTTTGATATTGAGACCGTAGCAGACACTGATGCTGCGCGCCGTATCTACCCGCAATTGGCAAATCTAAATGATGAAGACACTTTGTCTGCGCTAACCGCTATTCGTATTCAAGAGGCTGGTCATGACTTTATGCGCCTGCCATTACAGCGTATCGTTTGTATCTCAGCGCTATATATTAAAGACGGTCAGCTTTCTTTATTTTCTTTAACGGCAGATAGATTTAGCGAAAAAGAGATTTTGATTAAGTTTTTTCGCGCGTTTAATGATATTGAGAAGCTGCCGCAGCTGATCAGTTGGAACGGCTCAGGGTTTGATATCCCAGTGCTGATTTATCGCGCTATGCAGTACGATTTATCAGCGCCATGGTTGTTTGAAGAAGGCGATCGGATCAAAAACATGCGCTTTGACAATTATGTGAACCGCTTCCATACCCGTCATCTCGATTTGATGGATAGATTTAGCCAATATGGTGCCAGTCGCCGTGAAGCGATGGATGTGGTCGCCAGTCTATATGGATTGCCCGGTAAAACAGATGTGGATGGCAGTATGGTGGGTGCGTTAGTGGCTAATGATGATTGGCAAACGCTATCATTATATTGCGAATCTGATGTCATGAATACGTGGCTCATCTACTTGCGCTGGCTGCGTCTCACTGGCAAATTGTCCTCTCCTTCTTTTGATCACTGGCAGCAGCAAAGTATTGATTATTTAGCCAAGCTTACCCAAGCCGATGGTCGCGTGCGTCATCAAGATTTTATTACCGAGTGGACATCATCGCCGTCCGCATAAGTTAAAACACTTATTATCCTTTTTATTCTTTATCATTTATTGTTAAGGCAGGTTTATGCAACCCACCGACTCAACTGTTTCAAGCGAACAAAATTCTATGCAGCAGTCTCAAGACGACCAACCTATTACGGTACCGCCGAATAAGAAAAAAACTAAACCCTCATCAAAGACGCGACGACGCCTAAAAGACGCACAGCCACTACCCTTCATCATTGATGGTCTATCACATGATTGTCGCGGTGTGGCAGTTTATGGTAATGGTTTCGATGAAGAAGCAGGTCATCTTAGTGACAAACATGGCAAAAAAGTCTTTGTGAGCTTTGCCTTGCCGGGTGAAAGCGTTGAGGTCAAGCTGACCAACAGTCGTGCTAGCTTTGAAGAAGGGGATGCGATTCGTGTGACTGCCAATCCGAACCCTGAACGTGCTGTTCCGCCTTGTCCACATTTTGGTGTCTGTGGCGGCTGTAATTTGCAACATTGGCAACCTGATAGCCAAATCAACTTTAAGCAATCCGTACTTGCAGAGATGCTCGCTCATCAAGCCGATGTACAACCAGAGACTTGGTTGGCACCCGTGGTTGGTGATCGTTTGGGTTATCGTACCAAAGCACGACTAGGCGTGCGCTATGTCGCTAAAAAAGAAACCGCGCTAGTCGGCTTTCGTGAGCGCTCAAGCAACTTTTTAGCTGAACTCAATGAGTGTCACGTCTTAGATCCACGTATTGGCTTCGAGATTGAAAACTTAAAAGCATTGATTAGCACACTTGAGAGTCGCGGTAAAATCGCTCAGCTTGAGCTAGCAATGGGCGAATATATTCCTGAGTTGCCTGATGGTAGCCAACCAGTCGCTTTGATTGTGCGTAACTTAGAGCCTTTGTCAGATGCTGATATTACTAAGCTAAAAGACTTCTTTGCGGCTCGTAATTGGCAGCTGTATTTGCAATCAAAAGGGGCTGATAGTATTGAACGCATTGCACTAACTCCCGCTGACGACATGAGCGAACAGTTTGGTCGTCTGTATTATCAACTACCAGAATATGATTTAACCTTTGAATTTATTCCGACTGATTTCACTCAAGTCAATCTTTCTGTCAATCGACAAATGACGAAACTG
>JBBSUA010000090.1:0-7171 GCA_038235315.1 Pseudomonadales bacterium
GAACCAATTGACGAACCAATTGACGAACCAATTGACGAACCAATTGACGAACCAATTGACGAACCAATTGACGAACCAATTGACGAACCAATTGACGAACCAATTGACGAACCAATTGACGAACCAATTGACGAACCAATTGGAAATAATTCTCATTTAATATTACAGTCCGAAGATCCACGCACCTTATTGCGTTGTCCGCCACAAGAACTCACTGATGAATGGACGCCAGAAAAGTGGGATTACTGGCTACAGACAGCTCGTGAAGCCAATAGCTTGGCACAAGATGAGTTGGCGCTTGCCCGTCAGGGTATGATGAAAGGAATGTGTAACGGCACGGCGACGTTCATGACTAGTGTTGATAGTAAACATCTACAAGCGACCTTCCAACAACTAGCGATAAAATTACAGCAGCAGTTTACGCAGGCAGATATTAGCCTACAAATTGACAGCAGTGTCAACCAAGCAGATAATAAAACCCCAGAGCGCCGTCAGCAGCTACGGTTGTTACAAGCGTCGACAGTTGCTGAATCTATGTTACTTCAATCACCTGTGATGCAATATCTTGCACAGAGTGGTCAAGGAAAAATGGGTAAGGTTAAGCTCTATTAAACAGTCGACAAAATTTCTTATTCTTCGAGATATCATACTGAATTGAAACTCAACGTAGGTATTTATTAATGAGATAAATAATTAAGCGCTATTACCTTGATATGTCTGACTTTATTAAGTAATAAATTATGACAAAATGATTTATAAAACCATTTAACGTAAGTAAAAAAAACTATAATCGGCTATAATGGTTAAGTTATATTAAAAAATAGTTTAGGTGAGAATATGTTAGATAATTTACGCGGTATGGCTGTGTTTGCCAGTGTGGTCGGACATGGCTCTTTTAGTGGATCGGCACGTGAACTTGGTATTACTACCAGTGCAGTAAGCCAGCAGATTCGCTCGTTAGAAAATGAGTTGGGTGTTGTGCTACTGCATCGCTCCACTCGTAAGCTGAGCTTAACCGAGGCGGGTGAAAGTTTTTATGGCGCAGCGAAAGATGTGGTAAGTGCTGCTGAGCAAGGTCGCATCAAAGTTAATCAATTGCGTGACGAGTTGGCAGGTAGTTTACGCATTGCGACGACACCTGAGCTTGGGGTGAATCATATTTTGCCAGCACTATCTACTTGGATGGCAGCTCATGATGATTTGAGTATTACGTATTTAGCGGATAATCATTATATCGACATGATTGATGAGCGTATTGATATTGCAGTGCGTATGAGTCCTAGCATTAATGACTCTACTCTGAGTAGTCATCCATTGACTGATGTACGTCAAGTGTTGGTAGCTTCTCCGCATTATCTACGCCAACACAAAAAAATAGAGAGCCCTAAAGATTTGGCAGACCATAATCTGATCTGTATTGATATTTTGAAAGATACCAATCAAATTGATCTATCGCAAACAGAAACTGGCAAAAAAACTCGTCTTAAGATGAATTCACGCATTCATACTAACAATGTCTTTATAGCGACCACATTGGCCAAAGAAGGCCATGGCATCGTAAGAATGATGGAAATGGACATCAAACAATTATTAGCAAGTGGTGAATTGGTAGAGGTATTGACTGGTTATTCGCTACCAAGCTTCGTACTGTATGCCGTTACCCTAAATCGTGAGCAACAACCTGCTAAGATTACTCGCTGCCTAGAAGTACTGAAAAAATACTTTCATGCAGGTTAAATAAATATATTTTTATAATAAAAATAAAAAAAGCCATTAGAGTAGTACTACTCTAATGGCTTTTTTTGAACTGTATCTTGATGATCTAGTAACTTAGATTAAATCTTCAGATTAAAGCAGTGGCTTTAATAGCCTAAGCAGTTTATCAACCACTTGTTCGCTCTCGTCACGACTGATATTAAGTGAAGGTAATAGGCGGATAACATGCCCACCAGTGATGTTAATAATAAGCTGTTGCTCATCACGAGCAAGGTCAACCAGCTGACTACAGTCCATATCTTCAGGTAGCACAATACCTATCATTGTCCCTGCACCACGACTACTAACACCATACTGCTGCAGTGCATCAGTCATACTACTGCGTATAAATTGACCTTCACGAGCCGAGTTTTCCATAATATCACTATTGGCTAATACATCATAAACACTATGTACTACGCGACTAGCAAGTGGTGTACCGCCATAAGTAGAACCATGGCTACCTGCGCCAAATAAACCATTTGCACGCCCTCGAACCATACATGCGCCAACTGGAAAGCCATTTCCCAATCCTTTAGCCGTAGTCAACACATCAGGACGGGCATTACTATGCTGATAGGCAAAGTATTTGCCCGTGCGACCATTACCAGTCTGTACTTCATCGATCATAAATAACCAATTATGCGCATCACACTCAGCCTGTAGCTCTTCTAAGTATGTAAAGCCATTAGCAGCCGTATTCAAGCCACCTTCACCTTGAATAGGTTCTACAAATATAGCGCAAATGTCTTGATGCTGTTCAGCGGCTTGCTTAATCGCCGCTATATCGCCGAAAGGCACTCGAATAAAATCATCGTCTAAAGTATAAAACCCTTCACGTGCCTTAGGGTTCGCTGTCGCTGATAATGACAGTAGTGTACGACCATGAAATGATTGTTCCATAACGATGACTTTAGGACGTTTGAAGCCTTGCTTGTGAGCATATAATCGAGCCATTTTTAATGCCGCTTCGTTTGCTTCAGCACCACTATTGGCAAAGAAAACACTGTCCATCCGTGCAGCAGTACATAATACTTCACCAGCACGCTCTTGCCAGTCAATACCAAACAGATTGCTAGTATGAACAAGTATCGTGGCTTGCTGTTGAATAGCTTCTGTCACTTGTGGGTGGCAATGACCAAGGCCACATACAGCGATACCGGTGAGCGCATCTAAATAGGGTGTGTCATTGTGCGTATAGAGCCAGCTGCCTGCACCACGCTTAAAGCTGATCGGCTGACGATTATAGGTGGGCATCAGGTAAGTCGCTGACATATAAGCATCCTTAGAGTGTTGACAGGTTTATGGTGTAATAGTATTAGCAAGAGTTACGTAGTACAAGATGTCACGATTAACTTTGAGACTCTAAAGTAACTTATAGCTCATCAGAAAACGGGGTGGATTCAGCAGGTAGCGTATATTCTTCACTTGCCCAAGCTCCCAAATCAATAAGTTTACAGCGGTCACTGCAAAATGGTTTGAATTTATTGTCCTGCCATGGCGTTTGAGTACCGCAGCGTGGACAGGGATAGGTTTTGGGTAGGGGGTGTTGAGTAGATTGAGTCATAGTAAGGTGAGGTGGGCCTCATAATTGTTAGTAAAAGCATTATCAGCGAATAGGAGCCGTTATAATAGCATGCGATTATCAAAAGACAAATAAAGAGACATTGAGAAACCTCTTTATTAATCCAAATTTCACTCATGAACTCTGGATATGTCTGCCCTAAAAACGATAATAGACGATAAATCCAATCCAGTATAAAGAATGCAAAATAGCCTAAGCAATAAAAATAATAAAACAGAAAAACCGCTCCTAGAGAAGCGGTTCAAAATGTATAACACTCAGACATCTATAAGAAGGGCTTAACCAGTCTATTTGAGTCAGTATGAGCGTCAATAACTGTCAAAAACGTATAAGCACCAATAAATTTACGACTAATAAACATGAATTCTTTTGGCGGTAAGTTAAATTCGAATGATTGCATAGCTCGTTGAGCAGTCGCCGAGATGCGTGAATGTAATTTACTATTTGCCCAAATATAATACTGATTGTCATCTAAACAGTTAGCAGGGATGTCAGGATTAGTTTCAGGGTTACTAAATGGTTCTGTGGCTAATAAAAATAACGAGGCAATATCCGATGTTACCTTTGCACTCATACTATCAAAGAAATCATAACCAGTCATCGCTGTCATCATCGCTTGATGATCGTGATGGTAGCCTGCACGTAGTAGACCATGCGCAATAGTCAATAAAGCATTATCAAATTGACGTATGGCACCAAAATCTAATAACACTAATTTATCGGGTGTTTGAGCATCCTCTTGATCTCCAATACGAACCAAATAGTTGCCAAAGTTTGGATCTGTTTGCATCTCACCCCATACAAAAATCTCTTGCATCATGATCTCGATTGCTGCTTGACCAATAGCATTGCGGCGCTCAAGAGATAATGCTTGCAACGCCATCGAGGTCACGGACACGCCAGCTTCGTAACTCATACATAATAAACGCTTGCTAGAGTAAGTACGGTTGATCTTGGGAACAGCATAACGTGGATCATCTTTGAGCCGTTCATAAAAACGTTCTGTTGTTGCGGCTTCAACGTTATAATCGACTTCATTATGTAGTAAATCACGAATCTCTTCGAACCATGTATCAAGCGCACGCGTTTGTGGAACCGCATTACTCACTTTTAATAAGCGTTTAAATAGCGCTAGATCAGAATCGATGGCATCTGCCACACCCGGATACTGGATTTTCAACACGATGTCTTCACCAGTCGCTATGACCGTTGCACGATGAACTTGGGCAAGAGACGCTGTTCCAATAGGAATTTGATCAATATCAAGCTCACTTAGTTTATCACCTAAAGTGCGACGTAGCGTTTGCTCTATTCTTGGCCATGCAAGCGTCGCGGTATCGTCGTTCAAGGTTTGCAGTGCCCGAGTAATCTCAGGAGGCAACACGTGTTCGCCATACATAGCCAGCATTTGACCTATTTTAACTACTGAGCCTTTTAATTTCCCCAGCTCTTCTGCCACATAATTTGCCTGCGCTTCCATAAATACTTGGTTGCGTGCCGAGCGTGCTTTTTTATCCAAAAACATGCCGGAGACACTATTACCTGCCCAGCGTCTGCCAATGTTTAAAGACGTTTTTGCAATCGACAGTCGACGTTCAAAACCTGAGGTCTTCAAGTTATCGATGGACTGCTTATTATTAGACGGTCTAGACGTATCATTTGCCATAAATATAATTAGTTATCAGGTCAGGTTAGTAATTATTTGTGGGTGCAAGACCAACAATACAAGGTATAGATAACGTTGGGACACAAAATTGTATCATATAAATCGGTATATATTCATGAACTATGAGTGTTGGATTAATGTTGTCCATTTCAGAGTCATAAAAAGCATGGAAAACTACTAAGCATATATCAAAAAAAGCGATCTAGTGGTGTTCTAGATCGCACTATAATTATACTTTATCGCTTCAAATTTGTAGCAGTATCAGACTTTTATCAGATATCGCGTGCAATGGCTTGATGACCAATATCACGGCGATAATGCGCACCTTCAAAACTTATCGCACCAGTGACACTCAATGCTGCTTGCTGCGCCTCTAAAATATTATCTGCAAGAGCAGTAACACATAATACCCGCCCGCCATTGGTGACGACTTCTTTATTATTATAGATGCTACTATCACCATCTAAATTAGCAGATTGTGTACCATGAGCAAACGTAGTACCTGCATGAAAGACTTTTACGTCTGATGTGTTACCAGAATTAAACTCTGGCAATCCTGAGATAACATCGCCGTTTGAAGATGTTTCTGGATACCCTTTTGACGCAACCACGATACCAAGGGCAGGGCGCGCATCCCAATCTGCTTGACTGGGTAGATTGCCCTTCAAACCTTGAGCAACTAGGTCTACCATTGAAGACTTAAGTCGCATCAGAATAGGCTGAGTTTCTGGATCACCAAAGCGGCAATTGAACTCAATCACCGATGGATTACCTGCTTCATCAATCATCAATCCCGCATATAAAAACCCAGTATAAGGATGACCAGCAGCTTTCATCGCATTAACGACTGGCTGAATCACTTGTTTCATCACCTTATCGTGAACATCAGCGGTAACGACTGGGGCAGGAGAGTAAGCACCCATGCCACCTGTGTTCGGACCAGTATCACCTTCGAAAGCGCGTTTGTGATCTTGGCTGGTAGCCATCGGTAAAATATTATCACCATCAACCATACAAATAAAGCTAGCTTCTTCACCTTGCAGAAACTGTTCAATAACGACGCGACTGCCAGCATCACCGAATTTATTATCGGCGAGCATATCGTCTATTGCAGTATGTGCTTGTTCGATAGTCTCAGCAACAATAACCCCTTTACCCGCCGCTAAACCATCTGCTTTTATTACAATAGGCGCGCCTTGCTCATCAACGTATGCTTTGGCGCTTGCAGGATCAGTAAATCCTTGATAAGCAGCGGTTGGAATATTATTTTGCGCCATAAATTCTTTGGCAAAAGTCTTTGAGCCTTCTAGCTGCGCACAATAAGCAGTTGGCCCCCAAGCTTTTATCCCCGCATCACGGCAAGCGTCAATAATACCCGTCACTAAAGGGGCTTCAGGACCGACAATAACTATATCGATAGCATTATTTCGACAAAAATCTATAACCGCGCTATGTTCACTGGGTTCACTGGCATTTTTTGTACTCTCTAAAATGACATTTTGGCACTTAGGTTCTAATGCAGTCCCTGCATTTCCAGGAGCAACATAAACATTCTGCACATTATCATCTTTTGCACACTGCCAAGCCAATGCATGCTCGCGACCACCTGCGCCGATTACCAAAATATTCATCATACTTTTGCCCTTAATCTCAAAAATTAATAGTTATTTAATAGCGAATGCAAAAACCAGCGCCTAACCTTATTCATTGTGCCGTATTCTATCAAAAAATTCGGTTTAATTACTATGAGTATCCATATACCTATACTTAATATTAAAGTTACCAAAAAGTTAGCATGATAGGAGTTTTGTAGATTGATATCAATCGCTTTAAAAGCAGCAATTAATGGAAATTTGTTTAACAACGGCTGTCCAATAGCGTACACTATCTACAACATGTTCTCTTACACTTTAGTTATGCATGTGTGTGCGTTATCCCTGAAGGTAGTGTTAAAAATACCAGACGCACAAAAAAAGTGATAAAAGCTAAACCCAGAGTAAGTAGTTATGAAGCAACTATTAAATATTCACATTAGACTCAAAAATAAATCTATAAACTTATAAAATATAAAAAGGACAACGGTTATGGCCAACTCTCTTAGTATTACAGAAGAGCGTATCAGCCGGATAAGTGATATCGCAACTGGTTATGTACAAAAGGATAAA
>JBBSUA010000091.1:0-7146 GCA_038235315.1 Pseudomonadales bacterium
TCAGTGAGGAAGTTTTGGCGGCTTCTGCTTAGTATGAGTCTGTTTGAAATGATGGTAACGACAACAATGTAATAGGGTGAGCCGTCATAATGGCTGGAAATAATAATCAAAATATCAACCCACATACAGCTACCGATTCAGAGAGTCATTCTGAATCGGTAGTTTCGTCTATGGCTGCCGTGCCACTTGCACGTGAGCATCTGGCACAGCAGCATAGGTATTTATCAGGTAAAGGTATTGATACAGATTCTACGTTTATCTCTATTGATAGCCAATCGACCAGTTTGGCGGTAGAGGCAGCGGTTGCTATTGTCATCAATGGCATTCACTACGCAGTGCTGATGGCCAGTCCCAGTCAACTTGAGTACTTAGCCATTGGATTCTTGTTTAGTGAAGGGCTTATTGAACATAGCCATGAGCTGCTAGATTGGGAAGTGACCCAACTGACTGATAATGAAAAGCGCCAAGCATTTCTAGAAAACACAATTGACGACTTAAATGCAGAAAATAACTCTATTAGCTTTGAGCATTTACTCGATTACGATACTTATGTCGTTGAGCTAGTACTCAATCAGCGCTGTCATCAGCGTATCCAAGCGCAAAAACGTCAGCTGGCAGGTCGTACGGGCTGTGGGATGTGCGGTATAACTGGACTGACCCAAGCATTACCTGATTTAAGCCATTATCTAAATAATAAACAACAAGTTTCTTCGAATAAATTAAAATCATTAAACTCAATTAAGCCTAGTCTCGATAGTTTATTAACTATACGCACACAAATTAATGCGACTCAACATACTCATCAATTAACAGGTGCGGTCCATGCAGCAGCAACCATGCAAGGCGATACGTTACATCTGTTTGAAGACGTAGGACGGCATAATGCGCTTGATAAGCTTATTGGTTGGCAGCTTCGTAATAAGGCAGAGGTTGATTGTGTGGTTATGACTTCGCGATTATCAATTGAGTTAGTACAGAAGTCTATTCGAATGCGTTTGCCTTGGTTGGTTGGAATGTCTGCGCCGACCAGTACCGCAGTGCGTGTTGCTGAGCGTTATGGTCTAGGATTGGCAGGATTTTTACGGGATAATAGAGTGACTTTTTATACGGGTTATCAAAAGTTATAATCTAAGCCTTTAATAACCCGTTTGGTAAGAGCGGATTTTTATAAAAGATAGTTGCATCAAAACGCTAATTAGACTCATTGGAGTGAAATAATGAGTCTAATTAGCGTTAAGCTATCAGCAATTATTAGCTAGTAGTTTAACGAGCCAAACGCGCATTGACCTCATCTTTACTAAAACTCGCTGGTTTAAACTCGCTACTATCTTCTAAACCCAGCCATTCCAGCATTTCAGCATGCTCCTTATGAGTCTTATCGGCCATTACTTCCATCAGATACTCATAACCGCCCATACCACCGATATCTTCAGGCGGGCAGGCGCGGCGACCACCCGTACATATCGGCAAAACTTGTTTTTTATCAGGCGCTAGTATTTCTTCAAGCTCAATGCTATGTAGCCAGCCATCGCCCATATCATACTCATACATCAACTTATCCTTTCTTTCCTTTAGAAATAAGGAGATAGGTTTGCCCATTGTATATTCTTGCCCTTCCCACAACTCGCCAAAGTCTGGATTGTACTCTACATAAGTATTTTGGCCATAATAGAACTGGTACATATGGCTATTGTACCAACCCATTGCTTCTTGAATGATAGCGTGCAAATCATCAAGCTGGTGGCGACTATCTACTAACACTCGTCGCCAAATTGGTGGTTTGCTCCACTGTAAGGTTATTTTGAGTTGATATATTTGTTTTTTTTGGCTCATAAGGTTGTCCACTCTCGGTGAGAATCTAATAAATTTTAATCCCTTGGAGTAACTAAATCAAATTTTTATGATTCCTATTGTGCTTGTTGTTTAAAAAACTGTGTCTAAACTCTTTAAATCTTTAGAATCAATAGCTCAATTAAAAAAACTACCCTCTAAGCACAACAAAGCTGAAACAAAACCACCTTCTTGAATACGCCATAATAAATTGACTTTTATTACTGGCATACCTAATAGTCATGTCTAGTAACTGTGCTCCGTAATACTTGAATCAGTCTTGAATCAGTAATATGCGAATTAATAACAATTAAATTTTAATAGATAGCCCCTATCACCTGCCAGCGAGAAGCCAGCATGCTTACCTTAAATATCAATAAGCAAGACTATCAATTTGATGATCTTGATTCACGCACGACATTGCTTGATATCTGTCGTCACCATTTGCAAATTACTGGCCCTAAGAAGGGTTGTGACCACGGTCAATGTGGCGCTTGTACCATGCTTGTCAATGGTCGGCGGATTAACTCTTGTCTAGCCCTAGCTGTGATGCACGACGGTGATGAGATCACTACCATCGAAGGCATAGGTATGCCAGATTCACTATCAGATTTGCAACAAGCGTTTAAAGATCATGATGCTTTCCAATGTGGCTATTGTACGCCCGGACAGATTTGTTCGGCAACTGCTTTAATCGATGAGATTAAGCAAAACTGGCCAAGTTATGTCACGACTGACTTGCAGCAGCCTGATGGCTTATTGCTCCAAGAAATCGCTGAGCGTATGAGTGGCAATCTCTGTCGCTGCTCGGCTTACCCCAATATCATTAAAGCCATTCATCAAGTGCTCTCTGAAGAGCTGTCGCAGGACTTTTCGAAGGAAACAGATAATGCTCACCTAGCAAGTGATACTTCGATAACGGGTATATGGTCACCGCCACCTAGCGAAACTCAACTTGGTAAGCAAGCGACAGTTAGCAAAACAGTCAATGCTGCAAATACAGTAGGAGAGCACTCATGAAACGCTTTGAATATATCCGCGCTCTAGAGCCGCAACAAGCCGTTATGTTTGCGACGCCTACCGATGCTTCCTTTATCGCTGGTGGGACTAACCTACTTGATTTGATGAAGTTTGAGATTGAAACACCACTTAAGCTAGTTGATATCAATCGCTTAGAGTTGGAGCAAGTTGAGCCTACAGCCGATGGTGGTCTGCGTATTGGTACGCTAGTGACTAATAGCGATCCAGCGGTGCATCCAACAGTGATTGCTAATTATCCAGTGCTATCGCGAGCTATCCTAGCTGGAGCTACGGGTCAATTACGCAATAAAGCGACGACTGGCGGCAACCTATTACAGCGCTCACGTTGTTATTATTTTTATCAACCTGATAGTCCTTGTAATAAGCGCGAGCCAGGTTCAGGTTGTCCTGCTATTAATGGTGAGAACCGTCTGCTCGCGATATTGGGCACTAGCGATTCTTGTATTGCTCAACATCCCTCCGATATGGCGGTGGCAATGCGTTTATTGGATGCTACCGTCGAGACCCTAAAGACTAATGGTAATACGCGCCAAATTGCGCTCAGAGATTTTTACTGCTTGCCAAAAGAATCGCCACATATCGAAACGGTGTTAGAAACTGGCGAATTGATTACTCATGTGAATTTGCCTGCGCCAATCAAAGGTATGCACACTTATGACAAAGTTCGTGATCGCGCCTCATACGCCTTTGCCGTTGTCTCCTGTGCTGCGGTGATAGATTGCGATGATGATGGTCAATTAACTACTGTGCGCTTGGCTTTTGGTGGTATTGGTACTCAGCCATGGCGTAATGAAAATGTCGAAGCGATATTAACAGGCACGGACGGTAACAATGAGGTCATCACAGCCGCTGCTGATTTGCTATTAAAAGAAGCCAAGGGTAGTGGTCAAAATGACTTTAAGATACCGTTGACTCGCCGATTAGTGAAGCAAGTTATTCAGCGCGCGTTAGCAGACCGTTCAGTACAGAGTCGTTCATTAGACAGCTATTTACCAAAGAACAAGGGAGCATAACCATGGCACTATCTGAATTATTAAGTGGGTCAGAACCGACCAAAAAGCTAATGATGAACGAGCCAATGGAGACCCTGTTCGATCAAACGGCTAGCAAATTGGTTGGTAAGCCGATTAATCGCGTCGACGGCTCTTTGAAAGTTAGCGGTCAAGCGCCTTATAGCGCAGAGTTTCATTTGGACAATCAAGCGTATGGCGTGTTAGTTAGCGCTACCATTGCTAAAGGTAAAGTAAAGAGTATCGATAGCAGTGCTGTCGAAGCTATTCCCGGAGTCATCAAGGTCGTTACTGATCCCAAGCATTTCTTACGTAATGCTCAACAGGGTGGTGCGATGAAGTCGCCTACTCAAGGCGCTACAGAGATTTTTTATCATGGTCAGCCCATTGCCGCAGTGATTGCAGAGACTTTTGAAGCAGCAACTGAAGGCGCTAAAGCCCTTAAAGTCACTTATAAAGATGAGACTGAGCAAGCAGCTATAGATTTTAGTAAAGAGTTACCCAACGCTCATGATATCGATGAAAAGGGCGGTTCAGATAAAAACTCAAAATCGGGTGATCCCGAGCAAGGACTAGAAGATTCAGCAGTAACTCTCGACCGCGTCTATCATACGCCCAGTCAAAACAGCTCCGCTATGGAGCCACATGCAACTTTGGCACATTGGGAAGGTGACAAGCTAATTATGTACTCATCTAATCAAATGCTAGCGTCTTGTAAAAAGCAAATTGCTGATGCGTTAGATTTAGACGGTGAGAATGTACAACTAATAGCTCGCTATGTCGGTGGGGGCTTTGGCAGTAAATTGGGTATCTCACCCGAGTCAATCGCTGCGGCTATTTCGGCTAAAGAGTTAGGTCGTCCGGTGTTAATAGTGATGACCCGTCCACAAGTGATGGAAGCAACTATACGACGCTCAAACACGCGCCAACGTATAGCGCTTGGCTGTGATAAAGACGGTATTATCAATACTATCATTCATGACACGGTCTCTAGTAATTTGCCGGGAGAGAGTTTTTTTGAGCCAGCGGCTCTGTCTACCAAATATTTATATCGCGGTGAGAATCGCCGAGTAGACTATAAAAAAGTAGAGATGAATCAAGTATTATCAGGCTCTATGCGTGCGCCAGGGGAAGCAGTCGGTCAGATCGCTTTAGAGTGTGCGATGGATGAATTAGCTATTAAGCTAGACATCGATCCCGTTGAGCTACGTCGGCGTAATGAGCCTGAGCAAGACCCTAGCCAACAGATACCTTTTTCAACTCGTAGCTTAATTGCCTGTATGAATCAAGGCGCTGAGCAGTTTGGTTGGGATCAGCGCCTTGCTAAGCCTGCCAGTCGTTTAGAAGGCGATTGGTGGTTAGGTATGGGTATGGCTGCCGCTGCGCGTGGCAATAGTTTAGCACCTTCAGAAGCACGTGCGACCTTGCAAGTAGACCGCTCTAAAGCGCTCGGTATCAAAGCGATTATCGAAACGGACATGACGGATATCGGTACCGGTTCTTATACGGTATTCTCTCAGATCGCGGCTGATTTGTTAGGCTTACCTATTGATCACATTGAGATGAAACTCGGTGATACCAGCTTACCGCCGGCGGCAGGTTCGGGTGGTAGCTGGGGTGCGGGTAGTTCAGGAAGTAGTATTTATTTAGCCTGTCAGCAATTACGGGAAATGCTAGCCGACAAAGTAGGTCTCTATCCTGACAATATCCAGTTTGATAAAGGCCATATTAAGCAGGCAGGCGAGCATGAACCTAGCGTAACAGAGTCTGCTGTCGAAGTAAGCAAGGATGTTACTGCTGATCTTATTCATAAAGTCACTGACTTAGTAGATAACCTTTCAGAAAAAATGTCAGAAAAAACAGGTTTACCTCTACCAAAGAAAGACGGATCGAAGCAACAAGGCTCTGAAATCAGCTACGACTTTGGTAATTCCCAATCTTATGCTTTAGTGGACGTTATCGCTCAATATAATGAGCAACAGCTTAGTGCCAAAGGGTTGATTACACCGGGTAAAAATGGTAAAGATTATCGTCAATCTTCCTTTGGTGCGAACTTCGTTGAAGTCGCTGTACATAGAGTTACGGGCGAGATTCGTGTTAAACGTATGACTGGCGCCTTCGCTGCTGGACGTATTCTCAATCATAAAACGGCGATTTCACAGTGCTATGGAGGTATGGTATTTGGGATAGGTTCTGCGTTGATGGAGCAAGTCATTCATGACAAGCAAGATGGTCGCTTATGCAATCATGACCTTGCTGAATATCATATTCCAGTCAACGCTGATGTACCGCAGCTCGACGTTATCTTAGTCGAAGAAGACGACCCTTATACCAATCCGATGCATATTAAAGGTATTGGTGAGACCGCTATTGCTGGTGCTGCCGCTGCTATTGCCAATGCGGTTTATAATGCGGTAGGGATACGAGTTTATGACTTCCCTATTACTATGGATAAGTTACTCGACCAACTGCCAGATTAGTTTTTATCAGGAATTATTTTCGCTAAACCCGCTATTTCAACGGGTTTTTTAAGCTTATTTAATTAGCTTTTTAAGATAGTTTTTGCAGATATTAGGAGTGCCATGAATCAAGTCGCCGACATTCTCAATTTAGCTCATTTAGCGCAGCAGCAAAACGTTGATGCGGTATTAGCAACGGTTGTACGAACTGAGGGTTCAGCCTATCGGCATGCTGGCGCGATGATGCTTATCTGCGCTGATGGACGTTCGGTAGGAATGATTAGCGGTGGTTGCCTCGAGCCGCATATTATCAAGCGTGCCTTTTGGTTAACCCGTAATGGCGCTAACGTGCAGGTATATCAAACGGGTGATGAGCAAAGAGATTATGATAATAATGAAAATAATGCCGACGAGCTAGACATTGATTCTGATGATGAGTTGAATTTTGGGCTAGGCTGCAATGGTAAAGTGCATGTTTTGTTTGAGCGTTTGACCTCTGCAATGCCATTGTTATCGTTGATAAATAAGGTTCGTAAAGAGCAAAAACCTATTACTGTAGCGACTTTGATTAAGTTTGATAGTCCTAATTTGCATGACGCTCAACTACAAATTGGTAGTCGCATTAATATAGATTCTTATCGCAATAATGAGCAGCTAACTATTATTGGTGACAAGCAAAGCTTTTCTGGTTCTGATGATACTGTTTTAAACCGTATCTTTACACAGGCGGTCGAACAGTTATTAGCGCATAAATTTATTAAAAGAAATACTGACTATATTATTATAAAAAGTGTTTTGGAGAGAAA
>JBBSUA010000092.1:0-7112 GCA_038235315.1 Pseudomonadales bacterium
CATGAAGAGCTGATTCCAAAATGGCGTCAAATCAACGTCTTTGAAAATGAGACAGTAGCACGCGGTGAAGTAATCGCTGATGGTCCACAAAACCCTCATGATATCTTGCGCCTTAAAGGTCAAACGGCTCTTGCTGACTACATCGTTAACGAAGTACAAGATGTTTACCGCTTGCAAGGGGTAAAAATCAACGATAAGCATATCGAAGTTATTATTCGTCAGATGCTACGTAAAGTCGAGATTACTGATGGTGGCGATTCAAGCCACTTTAAAGGTGATCAGGTTGAATATGCTGATATCAAAGCACTCAATGCTAAACTGGCGGAAGAAGATAAATTCCCAGTTCAGTATGAGCGTCAGTTACTTGGTATCACAAAGGCCAGCCTTGCTACTGAAAGCTTTATCTCGGCTGCATCGTTCCAAGAAACCACACGTGTCTTAACGGCTGCTGCCGTTACTGGTAAAGTGGATGAATTACGTGGTCTTAAGGAAAACGTTGTTGTTGGTCGTCTGATTCCAGCGGGTACCGGACTTGCCTATCATAAAGCACGTAAAGATAAAGCTGAGCAGAAACTAAAAGATAAAGATGTCAATTCTGCTTTTGATATGACAACAGCTAGTAGTGATAGCAAAGATTTTGCTAGCTTTGATGAAGCCTTTGCTCAAGAGTTAAATCAAGGTAATTAATAGCGTTTAGCCAAGTTATAAATAAAGAAGCCAGCCATGTTGCTGGCTTTTTTATTTGCGTAAAAAGTGAGTAGTCGTTTTATTAAAAAATCTACTTTAGGTCAAGCTCATTAGAAAATGAGCCATATTTATTATGATTATTTAGTTACTAATAATTTAACGCCTGTTATAGTAAATAATAAATAATTGATTTAATAATAAGGCGTGTTGAATATTCACATATCAGCACTGCTAATAGCCGCAAAATATCTGTTTTAAACTAAACTGACTACATAAGGATTAAATCGCATGGCAGGCAAAACGCGCGTTGCTAAGTATCAAGCCGATCGTACCAATCAAAAGTTATATTTCTGTCGGCTGGCATGTCAATTGGCAGCAAATAGTAATGATAAGCAGCTCTATCAGTCGCATTGTGAGACGGCTATTTTTCACTTATACGGAACTCATTTGGCATTCATGCAAGAGCTTGCGCAGTTTTATGGTCTGACTATCGCAGCGCCAACTTTAATAGATATTGAACAAGCATTAAGCGCGCGTACTCAAGTGTCACCAGAGATACAGCGATTGCAGCAATTACAGAAGCAAGGATTTTTAGCCAATATTGAACGTGCTTATCAGCGTTGTCTCTATGCTGTTATTCCCGATCAGCCGGATGTGGACACGGCAAGTGATACTGAGCAAGCACCGCGAGATTTGATTGTGAATGTAGTAACGTTGTCAAACCAATGGCTGCCTGATGAGAGCACTATTCGCGAATGGCGTGGGCAATTTTTGGAGCTCATTGAGCAACTACGTGCTGGGATGGTTGAGTTTTGAATTATATACAGATAGTAAGCAAATGATTATGAAATAAGAATCAATGACTGAATGATATGAAGCGTGCTATGTATAAGCTATCGCTAAAAAGCGACTCTCGATAAAAATGCTTGCACAACGCTAATTGTGCAAGCATTTTTATCGAGAGGTTTATGGCATTTAGACTATACCAACTAAAATCATAACTATTCCGGCATTTCTGGCATACGTGATGCAGGTGTCGCTATCAGTGGATTTTGTTGCTCACTATTATTAGGATTACGTTTAGGTGGCGCAATACGCTGATTATTTGTGCTACTGTTATCTAGAGTTTCAACGGGTTCAGGTTCAGGGGTTTTACGCTGCTGAGTTCTTGGTTTGACTGGTTTTACTACACTATCAGTTTCATATTCATCATCAAGCATAGCAACACCATCATCGGTCATTTCAATAACACGCTGTTTTTGTTTTTTGGACTTTGATTTGTTATCAAGTGATACCCATTGACGAGGGGTATCTTTTAATGCTACTCGCATGAAGTCCATCCATACTGGTAGGGCTGCAACACCGCCATACTCACGACGACCTAGTGTGGAGGGCTGATCAAAGCCCATCCACACGATTGTGGCATTGGTGGGATGAAAGCCTGCAAACCATGCATCTTTGGCTTCGTTAGTCGTACCCGTTTTACCACCAATATCATCACGACCTAAGGCTTTCGCCCGTATTGCTGTACCGTGCTGTACCACGTCTCGTAGGATGCCAGCCATATCATAAGCTACTTTTGATTTTAGTATGCGCGGGGCTTGAGTAGCAGTAACGTATTGTACTGCTGGTGCTTTAAGACGGTCTGCTGCAGGACTGGCATTATAGATACTTAGATCTATAGCAGCATTCTCCAATTTAGCATTATCACTGTTGATAGTATTTTCAGCATCAACTGTCTTTTCTATATCATCAGTGACTAGTGTGTCATCAGGTTTAGTAGTGTCGATCTTATCTTTCGTTAGCTCATCGTAATCTGCAACGAGCTTTTTATTAAGTTCTTCGACTTGCTCGTTAAAGCACACTGCACAGGCCTGTTGCGGATTAGCTTGAAACAATAATTTATTATCATAATTATAGATTTGTTTAATAAAATAAGGCTGAATGCGATGCCCGCCATTGGCAAAAGTAGCATAGGCAGTTGCCATTTGTAGAGGCGTCGCTTGCCCAGCACCGAGCGCTAGCGACAAAGTAGTAGGAAGCTTCTCTTTATCGAGTCCAAACTGATCTAACAGAGTAAGAGCATCTGAGATACCTACTGCTTGTAGTAAGCGAATAGATACCAAATTACGCGATAGATATAGACCACGACGTAACGTGATATCTCCTAAGAAACGATCATCAGAGTTTTTAGGCTTCCAGTCACCTACTTGAATAGGGCTATCAGAAACAATACTGTCTGGACTATAACCTTTTTCTAAAGCAGCCGTATAAACAAGAGGCTTTATAGTGGAGCCCGGTTGCCGCCAGCCCTGCAATGCACGGTTAAACTTGCTATGGTTAAAGTCAAAACCACCGACCAATGCTTTGAGCGCACCAGTATCAGGATCCAAAGATACTAGACTACCTTGAACATCGGGTATTTGCGCCAGCTGCCAGCCACCATTATCGGTAGGTATTAGACGAATAATGTCATTCTTGCTGACAATTTGTGCTGCATTACTTGGCAAATTACCAAAGCGATCAGCAGAGAAGTATTTGCGTGCCCAACTCATACCAGACCACTTGACGGTCACATTTTCACCAGAAGGCATCAAAGCATCAAAGCTTTGTGAGCTTACCTTAGTGACCTTAGCAGGATACATATTTCCATAACGGGTAAAATCCTCAAGTGGCTTGTCGTTAGCCTCAGCACCACGCCAACCATGACGATGGTCATAGTCAATCAAGCCTTTTAATATCGCTGATTCAGCAGCAATTTGTGCTTGACTATCGACAGTGAGACGCACTCTCCAACCACCATTAACTACCTGCTCACCATAACGACTCACTAATGCATAACGGGTCATTTCTGCCAAATACGGCATATTAACATCTAGTTTTTCTTGATATAAGTTTAGCCCAATGGGAGAGTTAATTGCCTCGTCACGTTGTACTTCGCTAATATAACCAAGCTCACGCATACGACCGACAATCCAGTTGCGTCGACTCAGTGCACGGCTAGGATTGGCGACAGGATTATATTTCGACGGGGCTTTTGGTAGACCGGCCAACATCGCCATTTCAGCGATAGTAAGGTTATCTAGGGATTTACTATAGTACTTTTTAGCAGCAGCACGAATACCGTAAGCCCCTTCACCCAAATATATTTTATTGACATAAAGTGTCAAAATATCATTTTTGCTTAACTCATCTTCTATTTTTCGCGCTAAAAACAGCTCAGTTAGCTTACGATTCAGCGTACGTTCAGAACTTAAAAAATAGTTCTTTGCCACTTGCATAGTAATAGTGGAGCCACCTGTCTGCGTATCATCATCCGTGACCACTTCGGTAACTGCTCGACCAAGACCTTTTATACTAATACCACTATGCTGAAAAAATGAGGAGTCTTCTGCTGCTAGAAAAGCGCGAGTCAAGTCTTTAGGGATTTCGTCAAAAGTAACGGGTAGCGATAAGCGATTGCCGTACTGACCAATAAGCTTATCATCGCTGCTATAAATCTGTAGTGGCATCTCTAAGCTTGCCGTTTTGATCTCTTGAGTACTAGGTAGTGTGGGCGACAAATACATTGCCATACCATAAAAACCAATTGGCACAGCCAATGCTAGGATAACGATCAAGGCCAGACAGGCAATGACAAGTCCCACCAAAAAGTGAATGAGTTGAGCGGTGACATTTTTTTTGGTCATAGTAAGACTTATCAATTAAAATTTGCAACAAATAGTATATTATACTCGTAAGAAAATAGGTAGGTTATGCTAAAAGTGTAATTTCTATCAACGACCTATTTAAATGCTTGAATCTGTCTATTAAGTAACGTATTGTATCAGATTATTATAAATAACTATCAGAACGTAAATTTATATAAGGTATATCGTTTGTGAGGCTATTTTCTTCTAAAGGTCGGCATCTGGTTGGCATAGATATATGCGCGACCTCGGTAAAACTCGTCGATATACAGCGTCAACAGGGAATATTTTACTTAAAATCCTATGGTATTGAAGGATTGCCAGTAGGAGTGGTTGTCGATAAGCTTATTGTAGATACTGAGGCAGTTGGTGATGCTATAATGCGTTTAGCAAGGCGTTGCCAAGTAGCAGGCGCTGACGCCGCTACCGCAGTTTCAGGGTCAGCAGTGATTACCAAGATTATTGATATGGACATGGTACTGAACGATGTCGAACGTGAAGCCCAGATTCGTTTAGATGCCGATCAATATATTCCTTACCCATTGGAAGAAGTCAATCTTGATTTTGAAGTGCTAGGTCCCTCTTTAGTAGACGACAGTATGGTACAGGTGTTATTAGCTGCGTCACGATCAGAAAATGTCGATCAACGTGTTGACTCTCTGACGTTTGGTGGTTTAAAAACTAAAATTATGGATATTGAGTCGCATGCGATTGAGCGTGCTTTCGGACTCATGGTAGATAGCCTACCAAATATGCCAGAACTAGTGGCACTGGTTGATATTGGTCATAACCAAACGACTTTATACGTTATTAAAAATGGTGAATTCTTATACAGTCGTGAACAACTATTTGGTGGCGTTCAGCTGACAGAAGCGATACAAAATCGATATGGTTTGTCATATGAAGAGGCAACCGTCAATAAACGTGAGCGTGCGCTACCGGACGACTATTATCCAGAGATTCTGACCCCATTTATGGAAAATGCCATTCAGCAAATTACCAGATCTCTACAATTTTACTTTTCTTCTAGCCAATACAACAGCATTGACCATGTGGTGTTGGCTGGAGGCAGTAGCTCAATACTAGGCCTCTCTGGCATGGTGCAGCAAAAGCTTGGTGTACCTGTCACGGTAGCCAACCCTTTTACTAATATGACGATAAATCCCTATATAGATAATGAGCAGTTGGCAATTGATGCCCCAAGCTTAATGGCCGCTTGTGGCCTTGCGTTAAGGAGCTTTGACTGATGGCTCGTATTAACCTACTGCCCTGGCGGCAAGAAGAACGTGAACGCCGTAATAAAGAGTTTATTACCTTAGTTGTGGTAGTCACATTGTTGGCATTGTTAACTGCATTTGCTACTTGGAGCTATTTCAACAATGAACTTGATGATCAGCTCAATGCAAATACCCTGATAACACAAGAAAACGCACGTCTGGATACAGCACTGGCTCAAATCGATACCTTAGAGCAGCGTCGTGAAGATATTATTTCACGTATGCAGGTTATTCAGGATTTACAAGGTCGTCGACCTGTTCCTGTACGTATATGGGATGATTTGGCGAAAGCTATTCCACCGGCACTTTATCTAAATAATCTAAAACGTGAAGGTGATCTCATTACCTTAACTGGTCTTGCCGACAACCCAAATGTGGTTTCAAGCTTGATTCGCAATCTAGATAGTAGCAAATGGATGGGTAACTCCGCAGTGCGTAATATTCAACAAAACATTACTGCTTACGAAACTGCTCCTGCGCCGAATGAGCCGGCTGTGCCCGGTGAGCAGCCGCGCCCCATTTATCCTGAAGACAGTTATGTACAGTTCGTGATAACCACGCAAGTACAATCAGAGTCACCTGAGGTGGTTGACGCTGGAACTCCTATAGTGAATGATACTGCGGCACCTATTGTCGCCACTGAGTCTGGAGGTCAGCCATGAAGATGACTCGCAAAAAAATTCTACTTAAAAAGAAAAAGACTGCTGATCGCGATAAGAAGCCTTTTGATCTTAATGAGTTTCGGCGTAGTTTTGAGTCATTAGATAGCGAAAACTATGGCAGTTGGCCAACGCCAGTTAAGATCACGGTATTAGGGTTTATAGTTGCCTTTATTGCTGCAATATCTTGGGCACTACCAATAAGTAGTAAAATTGATGCCATCACTGCTGCTGAGAGTGAACAAGCCACTTTGCTAACCAGCTATCGTGAGAAAGAATCACGTGCTCGCCATTTAGAAGCTTATAAAGCGCAAGTTACCCAAATGGAAACCGAGTTCAATACCTTACTTGATCAACTACCTAAAGAGACACGGGTATCAGAGTTGGTAGAGGGTATTAACATGACTGGGGTTGGTAGTAATATACGTTTTCAAGACATCTCGGTTGAACCTGAAGTTGAAAACGAGTTCTTTATTGAGCAGCCGATTCGTATCGCTGCCTTAGGTGAGTATCATCAGTTCGGTAGCTTTATTAGTGGTCTTGCTGCGTTACCGCGTATTATCACGATGCATGACTTCGAGGTCAGCAATCCTCAACCGACGTTAGATACCTTACCTGAGTTGAACTTAGTGCTAAATACTAAAACTTATCGGTCAAAGGAAGTGAAGGATGAAACGGTTACAGAAGAAGGTGCTGTTGCGCCAGTAACCAGTGATCAGGCAGGGAGCAACTGATGATTATTAATAAACTGCCTATATTTTTAACGTTGAGTATGGCTATTTTATCCCTAACAGGCTGTA
>JBBSUA010000093.1:0-7112 GCA_038235315.1 Pseudomonadales bacterium
CCTTAAAAATAGCAGGGGAAGGAGTCGCTAGTTTTGAGGACAACGATCGTATTCTACGTGAAGGTGCTGGCTTTCGAATGGGACCATTTGAGCTGATGGATCTTACGGGAATTGATGTATCGCATCCCGTCATGGAGTCAATCTATGAGCAGTTTTACTTTGAGCCTCGCTATCGTCCGCATCCTTTGACTCGTCAGATGCTATTAGGTAAAAAGCTGGGTCGTAAAGTTGGCGAGGGCTTTTATCAGTATGAAGATGGTCAAAAACTGGTAGCAGAAACTTCTAAACCATCCTTGTATGAAGCATCAAAGTCTAAAGAGCTAATGTCAGATGCAAGCGTTATCTCAGTATGGATTGGAGCAGATCTGATAGAAGATAAACAACAGCTGACTGGTTACCTAAATTCTAAAAACATTACTATTGATAAGAATGATACCCCTAACGCTGACAGTCTAGTATTACTAGCAACCTATGGAGAGGATACCACTAACTCGGCTATCCGCTATCAGGTCAATCCTGAACAAGCGGTTGCCATCGATATGCTGACTGACTTACCCCGTCATCGTACTTTGATGCCAAGTATCGTTACTCAGGATAACTTTGTTCAACAGGCTTATGCCTTGTTTGGTAACAGCTCGGATGATAATTTGGATAAAGGCGTAGATGAGAACACAGCGTCTACACCAGCTGCTGTCGATGCTACGCTAATTACCGAAAGTACTGGCTTTGTGGCGCAGCGCGTTGTGGCTATGGTGATTAATTTAGGGTGTGATATGGCGATGCAAGGCGTTGCTTCTCCACAGGATATCGACAATGCGGTCAAGCTTGGATTAGGGTATCCGTATGGTCCTCTATCATGGGGCAACGAGCTTGGCGCTCAGCGTATTTTACTTATTTTGGAGCGTATTTATAAATTAACAGGAGATCCGCGTTATCGCCCAAGCCCATGGCTACAACGCCGTGCCATTTTGGGTATCTCATTGTTTACTCGACAGAGCAAACCCTGATATTAGCAACATCACCTAAGAAAAATAAACTTCATGCCTAAGCACTACAAACTATGCAAGTAATAGATTGCAAGAGCTTGATTCAAACCATTTAGTAAAGTATCTCTCAGTTCTTTCAATCGTAAAGCCTCCGCTTCTTTACTTTTGAGCTATGCTGAAGAAACCGTAGAGATAAACTTGGTAAACTAACGACTCAATGAGGAGTTTATCATGACCAAGAAAATAAGAACCTATAGTGCAGAATTCAAAGCAGAAGCCGTTAAGAAAATATCAGACAACAACGGTAATATTTCAGCCACTGCAAAGCAGTTAGGCATCGCCATGCAAACGTTGTCTAACTGGCATGATAAAGCCAATCAAGGCAAGCTTGTCGGTACAGAGCAATATGATCCTTATTTTATGAGTGCTCTTGAAGAGGTGAAACGTCTAAAGCGACAACTTAAAGTTGCCGAAGAGGAACGAGAGATACTAAATGAGGAGGGATAAAGCGAAGCACTGCTTCGCCCCGACGCAAGGGGAGAGCTATTATTATCAAGGAATAAGTTTGTTAGATATTTTTTTAACAACAAATTTAACAACTTCTTAGGGTCTATTGATTTGCCATCCGATTGATATTGGCTTTTATATCATGAATGACCTGATTTGATAGATTTTTCTCAATATCATAACTGTTAATAACTGTCAAAAAACCCTCAGCCACTGATGCTACTTGCTCAATAATTGCTTGTGCCTTATTTTGCTTAATATCAGCAAATTTAGCCAATTTTAGTAAGTGAGATCGGGTAGGGTATTGAGCTTCACCAGCCACATCCATTTGATGATAACCGTTCATACCTGAGTTATAAGCCAAATCATAAACGGGCGACAATGACCACCTGCCAGCCTTGTCCATTATAAAAGAGAAGTTTTTGCTATGATCGTCTTTATTGTTGAAGATGACATTAAATACAGCATGTCTAAAAGCGGATTCTATAGCAACTTGTGATTGGGTCAACATGCGCACGCAGCGCAAATACTGAAGATAATCTAGCGATGGAATGCGAAAATCAATGTCCAATAAACCTGCCAGCGTATGAATATGAACGCGTTGACTGCCCATGCGGTCAAAACGCTCAACCCCAAAAGCAGCATGTTTTTTATCAATATCGAAATAGTGATGCGCTGGCATGTTAATACCTGCTTGTTTTGCCATATCAGCGTAAAGTGATTCTAATAAACAAACGCTTTTATGCTCAGACTGAGCAGGGAACTTGATAAGCCAATGCGTTACGGATAGGTTCTTACTTGCTGCATCAGTGGTAATAAAGTCACTTAATTCATCGTATAAAACAAGCGCTTTTGGCCTTGCGCCTTGTGGTGAGCCGCCAATAACGATGAGCTCAGCCAGTATGTCACTGTTTTGACCTGATAAAATCGTTTGATTGGCAGCGGCAAGCTTGGCTAAAGTCAGCTTATTGGTATCAATAGCATCATCAGACAAATTGTGCTGAGGCTCAAAACTTAGCGCCCCCATTGCTGAATCACCAATATAAGCCAAACGATCTAAAACATTGACTTGCTGTACAGGTTTACCCATGACACGAAACAATCTATCCATAAGCATCATGCCCCAACCATCGGGCAAGCTATCGGATAGCAGACCACATAGGTAATGACTTGATGCATGAGTACCGTAATAAGGTGCTGATCGTAATGGCATCTCAATAGGTGACAGCTCAAGCCCATCAGCAATCCATACCGCATCATAGCCAAATACAGGGCGGCGTCCATCCATCGTTAATTGACCGATGAGACGCTTTGCGCCAAATCCTTGATAGTAAATATTAACGATTGATATCGGTTGATACATAGATTTACTCACCGCTTTTGTTTGAGGCACGCAGACGTGGGTTTTGTTTAGCGATAATATCTTCAATATTGCTAGGCGTATTCTCAAACAACTGTGCAAAGTGATTGATCATACCAAGTGCGATGGCAAGCTGTATTACATTGTCTAAAGTGCCGCCTTGACCTGACTCGATACGAGCCACCGTACTGACACCAATACCAGCCTTATCTGCTAAAGCGGCTTGTGTTAGGTTTAATGCCAATCGCTGTGTCTTTAAGCGTTCACCCAAAACAGCAGCAATCTCGCTTGGCGTATAAAAATCAAACCTGATATTCATAAAATAATTACTCATATATGAATTATTAAATCCAATTTTAGCATTTATTCATTCATATATGAACTAAAATAGTAGTAAGTGACTTAGCAAACCCCAGTTTTGACAACTTTAGAAAACCAACGTCACACATAGTCCTTTGTTTACGTTATCTAGCATTGAATCGGCTAACATAGCAGTGCTCATAAACACATCGATACCTGCCTGCTCACATATAGATTTAACGATAGAGAGTCCTAAGCCTGTTCCCTGTATCTCTTGTGAAGAATTACTGGTGCTGTCTGATCTTGAGTCGCTACCCCTATTATTACTGAGCTGATCAGCTGCATTTGAGAATTGATTTAGCCGTATAAAAGGGTCAAAAACAGTTTTATAATCACTCGGATGAATGCCTGCGCCTGAATCTATTATCTGTAATACTAATCGGCTACTTGAAGTTTTTGATAAACTATTTAATTTCCCAGATTGAATCACTTGTGATCCAAAGTTGTTATAAGTATCTAAAGCTGACTTCTCTAGATTGTCCGACTTTTGCTCAAGTTGATACAGCTTAATGATGACTTGGCCATTAGCTGGCGTGTAAATAATAGCATTTTGAATCAGGTTTTTGATAAGCATCAATAATGAAGTCTCATCTACATCTACTTTACTGTTGGATTGCAAATTAACAGTTAGCTCGATATTTTTATTATCAGCAATAGGAATGAGTAAACTAATAACTTGTTCGATAATAAACTTAACGTTAGTTGTATTCTCTTCAGTACCGAGCGCCGTATTGATATTACCAACTCGCGCAAGCGTTAATAGCTGCTCAACCAAGCTTTGATTACGCTTTAAGCGAATAGCTAGTTTATCTAGCCCTTCGGACATTGTGCTATCGTGAGTGATACGCTGCAATCGTTGTAGCTGTAATGAGATAGCCGTTAGCGGTGAGCGCAACTCATGTGCGGCATCTGCTATAAAGCGTTGCTGACGCGCTATACTGACTTTGACTAGTGATAATAATCTATTTAAGGATTCTGCTAGTGGCAGCAATTCAGAAGGCAACTTTTCAATTTGTAGAGGACTTAAATCGTTCTCATTACGTATGCTGATTTCTTGATGTAATTGGCGTACAGGTTTCATCATCCGCCACATAATAAAGGGCAGCAAAATCATTAGTAAAGCTATACCGATAATAAGAGGGAGGAACGACTGTAAAGCGCTAGCCTTTGCTAAGTCATCTTGTAGATCTGTTTGCTGGCGCAGGATAAGGGCTACTTTTTCAGTGGTACTAAAAGATTTAATAGTGACGTTGTTTCTATAAGTCCTCCAAGTATGATCATCAATTTCTTGATCACTTATTCCTAAAGGAATATTGGTTAGTATCTCAGTCGTTATAGGCTTTGCATAATCATAATCGTTGTTTTGATCATCTTTTATAAAGCTAGCAGGTTGTGCAATTAGCCCTACAATATCAACAGTGATGGCACCATCATTATCATCGGTATCAAAATGAATATTTGTGTACACCCTATCATTACTGTCTAAATTGACTGCATTACTGTTTAGACCATTTATATCGAGTGACTGCTCTAACAAAGCCGCTGTGTTTTTTAAATTATCATCTTGAAAATCATTAATTTCATTATAGCTATACCAAAACCCGTAACCACCAGCCACTATAGCTAGCAACAATAGTGACAAGACAGACCAAAAAATCAATTGGAACTGTAGTGAGTTAGAGAGCTTTTGGAGTTTAAACATGATAGGTCACTCTTGATAAGGGTAATAAATTATCTTTTATTGTGAGTTGCTTATATACCAACCAAGTCCACGAACATTCTTAATTCTATCTTGTCCGACCTTCTTTCTTAAGCTATGAATGAGGAATTCGACAGCATTGCTTTCAACTTCACCGCCCCAGCCATATAGTGAATCCTCAAGCTCTGTTTTGGACATTACCTTCTCTGGAGATATCATAAAGGTGGTGAGCAGCATATACTCTTTGGCAGTTAAATCTACAGGATTGCCCTCCATCATGACTCTTTTATGCGCGATATCCAAACTCAAGTTGCCTACTGCAACTTGGTTATCCGCTTTACCTTGAGCCCGCCGTATCAACACTCTCATCCGAGCAAAGACTTCTCCAAGCTCGAAAGGCTTAACCAAATAATCATCTGCACCTGAGTCCAACCCTGCGATTCTATCCTTTAATTGATCGCGTGCTGTGAGTATCAGTACTGGCGTGTCAATCTTAGCATCACGGATAGCGGTCAGTACGCCCATACCGTCAATTTCAGGTAAACCTAAATCTAATAAGATAATGTCATAGGGTTGAGCCCTCAATGTCAGAATAGCTTGGCGACCATCCTTTACCCAGTCGACGGTATAGGCTTCATCTTGTAAAGCTTCACTCAGGCTTTCACCAATCATCAAATCGTCTTCAACTACCAAAACTCGCATAAGATATCCTCACTTGTTAGCTATCCGATTGATAAAATAAATATTATATTTGTAAAGGTGTTTTTAGATTGAAAAGCGCCAACATACTACTCATTATCAGCCGCTTCTATCTGACTACTCATTAGATTACCAGTCATACTATCGATTAATAATTTGTGTATTTGCATACCTTTAGCAAGTTCAACCTCATAAGCTGGTATGCCATTAGATAGATCAAACTCAGCTTCTAGAACTTTTCCACTGACGCTTTGAGTGGCTTTTTGCATCGCTTGAATCAGACTAATCTGAGCTTGTTTCATAGCGTTATATTCCGCTATATCATCCTGATCGAGTTTTTCTTGTTTGGTTTTTAGCACTTTACCCGTACTTGCATCAATTTTTACTTCATATTCAGTATCGCCACTAATAGATTTAATTTCAAACTCATCGCCTTCTATATAATCATTTTGGTCAAATTCAGCACTTATTAAGTCGCCTTTAACGGTTTTTTGAGCAATAGCGATGGCTTGCTCTAGACTAATTTTACTCTTTGCTATCGCCACAGCGTCACTGACTCCATTATTTGAGATAGCAGGAATTTGACCTGATGCAATAGCGATGGTACCAATACCTAAAGCAATCGCAATAGCGATGGCTGATTTAGTTAGCTTCGATAGTTTTTTCATAGTGGTAACTCCATATCTTAAAAGTAGGACTGACTTCACAATAAAGGGTTCGTCAGACGTAATATTTATAGAAGTCCATCATACAAAGTGAAACATAGGAGAAGCTTAGCGCAAAGTAAGCATTTAATTAGCTACTAAGGTTTTTGAGCTATAATATTACGACTCATCTGGCAATTCTTATAAAAATTATAATCTCTTATGTTAGAGATACTATTATTGGCATTAGCACTGTCTGCGGATGCGTTTGCCGCATCAATCGGACTTGGCTCCACTCACAGAGGTGATTCTAAGCCACAATTTATAAAAATGGCCTTACTGGTTGGTTTGTATTTTGGGGCTGCTCAAGGAGTTATGCCGCTGATTGGCTATGCGCTTGGCTCTACCATGTTAGGCTGGTTTGCTGAAGGGGCGGCTTGGATTGCTTTTGTCATACTGGTAGCGCTTGGCATCAAGATGCTCTATGAGTCGCGTTCAGTGAACGACGATGATACTCGGATTAATTTAAGTCATAAAACATTGCTGTCGTTAGCTATAGCAACGAGTCTTGATGCAATGGGCGCAGGTTTTACTTTGAATTTATTATCGGTTAATGCTTATTTGGCATGTTTAATTATTGCACTCACGACAGCTATTTTAAGTGTTTTGGGGACTTATATAGGACGCAAGTCAGGAACATGGCTTGGCAGTTGGGCAGAAGCTTTGGGTGGTCTAGTGTTGATAGCCATTGATGTGAATATGGTGGTGTAACTTATACCTACAGGCTTTTATCATGATCATAGCTACTAAGTTCGATACTTCTATCGTTGTCAGGAATTTTCTTGAAAAAAATCATA
>JBBSUA010000094.1:0-7060 GCA_038235315.1 Pseudomonadales bacterium
AAGCCCAATGAAGTAGCATCAAAATTACGCCAAGTATTGATGGGTGACTATCAGTTGGATCATCGGTTTTTATTGACCATGGAGATTCGTGAAGGTCGAAAGATTATTCATGAAGACATGGCACTAAATGACATTGTATTACACGCTGGTAAATCGGTGCATATGATAGATTTTCAGATGAAGATTGATGGTCAAGATGTTTATCGGCAGCATAGCGATGGCTTAATTGTGTCGACGCCTACGGGTTCAACGGCATACGCTTTATCAGGTGGAGGTCCTATTATTCACCCAAGCATGGATGCTATCTGTTTGGTACCCATGCATCCGCACACGTTATCGAGTCGGCCAATTGTGGTCAGTGGCAATAGCGAAATTTGCATTCGTATTCATGAAGATAACCGCACCCAACCGATGGTCAGCGCTGATGGCAAGGCGAGTATACCGCTTGATCAAGAGCAGCGTCTATATATCCGCAAACATCCTGATAAGCTGACTTTGTTACATCCGCCCGGGTTTGAGTTTTATGAAGCCTGCCGTACTAAGCTACACTGGAACGTACATGCTGAAGAGTTCGGTCTCGATGTTGATGACGATGATGATATTATAGATGATGAATAGGCGCATTTACGAACAGTAAGAGGAGTAAGTAGAATGGATAAATATACGATATTAGCAAGCTTGACGCCAGAAGTGGTCGATAGGTTCCGCATGGCTATTGAGCTTGGAAAATGGCCTGATGGACGTCAACTAAATGCTGAGCAGCGTCAAACTTGTATGCAAGCGGTACTGGTTTGGGAGCACGAGTATCTGCCACCTGCCGAGCGCATTGGTTATATCCATAAGCCAGTAAAAGCCGATGGCTCTATCGTGGGCGAGGAATGTGATGTCGAGCACGAACATCACTATCCTAATATGCCCAATCCTAAAGGGGCGATACAACCAGTAAAGTTCCGCGACAAGTAGTTTCTATTATGTGCTTATAAAGCTCAAATATGTGCTTATAAAGCTCAAAGAAATAAAAAGAGCCCCGCTATTAATAATAGCGGGGCTCTTTTTATGCCGTTAACACAATTTTAAAGAGCAGTAGTGTCGACGCTTGGGCGAACAATCAATGGATTTTTTTGCATCAAAAACCCTTGCCATCCCCAATGTAAGAAGTTGCGAACATTGGCATGGTCAGTGCCATTGGGTGTTTCTTGCACTTTGATATAATGCTCACCAAATAGCTTTAGTGTGTCGAGCTGACTCAAACCATGATGTTTGGCAAAACCAAAGATTTTTGCGCTACCTTCATTTTCGCCCGCCGCATTGTGTACCATACCATTAACAAATGGCGCTGGTGTGTAACGATAAAAATCATCAATAAAGCTGATCACATCGTTGAATCCAATGGCTCTTTTGCTCAAACCATTAAGTAAAGCCGATACATCTGATTGGCGGATACTCATAAGTAAATGACCTCAAGGTAGATTAAAAAGTAGACACTTTTGCTTAGTTTAAGCTTAGTGACAGTAGTTTCTTAATAATTATAGGTTAAGAGTATTAGCCTAACGATTAAAATAGTCTTCATCATCAAATGAAGGCGCGAAACTACCTTGTTCAAGATGTTGCATTTGCGACTGTACCGAACGCTCATGCTGTATACGTTGATAGATCTCTTCACGGTGTACGGCAATATCTTTTGGTGCATCAACACCGATACGTACTTGATTGCCCTTAACGCCTAATACCGTCACACTGACTTCATCGCCAATCATTAATGTTTCGCCGACGCGGCGTGTCAAAATTAACATGCGTCACACTCCTTATGTCGCAGTAATATACTATTACTCATCACATTAGATCTCAATTACAGGATACCACCGTAGCAAAACTTACTATGTCATTGATGGTAAAAATATTTATCAAAATATCATCAATAAAAACAAGACGATTGAGCAAATTGCCTAAAGTTGTGCTAATTACAGTAGTAATAGATAAATTCATTTAGCCCAAATGAGAGACTATTATAAGTCCCATGATAGACACTGTCACGGCTTTTCATAAAACTGCTAGGTAAATAGCGAACAAATAACTATTACTACTAAAAAAACAGGGTCATCAAGAACCCTGTTTTAACGATTATCACGCTTTAAAAAATTTATTAGATATTTTTAAAGGCTACTGTCCTGCAACTTTGCTATCACCGTCTGCACGGTCAAGACCAAAGGCAGTATGTAGCGATTTGACCGCTTTTTCTAAATACTGTTCCTGAATAAGCACAGATACTTTAATTTCACTGGTCGATATCATTTGAATGTTAATATTGTTTTCGGCTAGTGTTTGAAACATAAGGCTAGCAACGCCTGCATGTGAGCGCATGCCAACGCCTACTAAAGATACTTTGACCACATCGCTATTACCCAAAAGGTCGGCAGCACCAATCTCATTTTTGACTTCGTCATTGAGTACTTTCATGGTTTTTTCCATGTCACCACGATTGACTGTAAAGCTGAAGTCTGTGGTGCCATTGGTAGAGACATTTTGAACAATCATATCAATTTCGATATTCGCACGACCAATAGGACTCAGAATAGCAGAGGCGATACCGGGATGATCGGGTACACCGCGGACTACAATTTTTGCCTCATCGCGATTAAAAGCGATACCTGAGATGATTGCTTGTTCCATACTGTCTCCTTCGTCTATCGTAATTAGAGTGCCGACATTGTTTTTGAAATCGTCATCAAAGCTGCCGTCGGTATCGGTATCAAAGCTAGATAACACGCGCAGTGGCACGCCATACTTGCCCGCAAATTCTACTGAGCGAATTTGCAAGATTTTTGAGCCTAAACTGGCCATCTCTAGCATTTCTTCAAAAGTAATCTTTTCAAGCTTTTTGGCTTTTGAGGTGACGCGTGGGTCGGTCGTATAGACGCCGTCGACATCGGTGTAGATTTGGCATTCGTCGGCACCCAATGCAGCCGCAATCGCAACACCAGTAGTATCAGAGCCACCGCGCCCTAAAGTCGTGGCATTGCCATGCTCGTCAATACCTTGAAAGCCTGCAACAATAACGACGTTGCCCGCATCTAGCTGCTCGCGAATATTTTTATCATCGATTGACTCTATTCGGGCTTTATTATGTGAGGTGTCGGTTTTAATCGCGACTTGACGTCCCGTAAATGAGCGTGCACCAACGCCAAGCTCTTTAATCGCCATGGCGAGAAGAGAGATGGATACCTGCTCTCCAGTAGAAACCATTTGATCATATTCACGAGGATCAGGCTGAGGGCTGATTTGTCGGGCTAGGTCGATTAAACGGTTGGTTTCACCACTCATAGCGGATACGACGACGACAATTTGATGACCGTTGTCATGCCAACGTTTGACCCTTTTGGCAACATTTTTGATACGGTCAATACTGCCCATAGACGTGCCGCCGTATTTTTGTACTATTAACGCCATGATAATTTTACCTATTATTCACTAATGGCTATACATCGTTGACGCCGAGAACGTATGTTGTTCAAATCTAGCGTTAACAATGACTAAGCCGAATTATAAAAAATGCGCTATATTTTATGAATTATCTGATTTATTTGTTGCCTAAGCGTTATACGTTATACCATATTCACAGATCAAATTTAAGGGGGATCGCTGATTAGATATATCTCGATTGGTTATAAATGGTATAACCAATCGACTTATCATGATGCATTTTGGGTTACGAGTTCAATTGAGTCTCAATCCAAACCGGTAGAGCGCTGACAACTGCCGCAGTATTAGCTGCTTTGGGTGCGCCGCCCTGAGCATAGTCAGGCTTGCCACCCCCTTTACCACCAAGCTCGTCTGCTAAATGACGAATAATGTCACCCGCTTTGATGCGTGAGGTAACAGACTTAGCCACACTTGCAGATAGTGCTAACTGCTCCTCTTTATCGCCAATCAGGACAATAATGCTATCAGGCAGTTTAGACTTGATGTCGTCCATAAGCGGACGAATGGACTTACCATCAATTCCTGCCAGCGTGCTTATTAACACAGGTGTTCCTGCTATAGTTTGAACCTCACTAAGCAAATCAGCGGCTTGGGCGCTAGCAAGTTTCTGTTGCAAGCGCTCTAGCTGCTTTTCTAGATCACGCTGCTTGTCTGCCATTGTCTGTACTCGTTGTGCAACTTCAGGTCGTTTAACTTTTAGCTGTCCAGCAAGTGTACTGAGTTGCTGGTCATTTTGTTGAATGTACTTGACTGCTCCCATGCCAGTGACTGCTTCAATACGGCGTATGCCAGCTGCGATACCTGACTCATTAGTGATTTTAAGCAATCCTATATCACCAGTACGTTTGACGTGCAGTCCACCGCATAGCTCAATGGAGAAGGGCTGCTTCTTACCATCGACAATACTGTCAGTACCCATCGTTAAGACACGAACCTCGCTACCGTACTTTTCACCAAACAGAGCAATAGCGCCTTTTTCCATCGCCTCATCGATAGACATATTTTCGATACTGGCTAGAGTATTGGCTTGGATTTGCTCATTGACTAAACGCTCAACCCGAGTGATTTCAGCACTATTGACAGGTTGGTCATAAGAGAAATCAAAACGTAGTACGTCGCTTGAGACTAATGAGCCCTTTTGCGTGACTTCTTTACCCAATACTTCACGCAATGCTGCATGTAATAGGTGAGTTGCCGAGTGGTTTTTTGCGCTAGCTGCACGGATACTTGAGAGTACTTGCACGTCTGCTGTTTGCTTAGTGCTCAACTCACCCATGCTGACAACACCATAATGAATAATGGCTTGACCTGATTTTTTGGTATCTTGTACTTCAAAAACGCCAGATGAGGTGCGAATTTCGCCCAATTCACCGACTTGTCCACCACCTTCGGCATAAAATGGGGTACGATCAAGGACGATAACCCCTTCTATCCCTTCGGCTAAACGGTCAGTTGGATTGCCATCTTGATAGAGAGCGACGATATTGACATTATCCTCCGAAAGTTGCTCATAGCCTATAAACTCAGTAGGACTCTCTACTTGAATAACGCTGCTATAGTCAACGTCGAATTTACCCGCATCACGGGCGCGGGCGCGTTGCGCTTGCATGTGCTCATCAAATTCAGCTTCATCGATACTAATATTGCGCTCACGAGTAATATCGGCAGTTAAATCTAGCGGAAAACCATAAGTATCATAGAGCTTAAATGCAGCCTCTCCTGAGAGTATATCGCCATCTTGCAAACCCTCCAGCTCTGCGGCTAATAGGCGTAATCCTTGTGCTAAAGTTTTAGCAAATTGAGTTTCTTCTTTTTGAATGGCGTTTTCAATCACACTTTGCCTAGTAATAAGTTCAGGGTAAGCTTCTCCCATCTCAGTGACTAGCGGCGCAACCATTTTATAGAAAAATTCACTTTCTGCACCCAGCTTATTGCCATGACGAACCGCGCGACGAATAATACGGCGCAGTACATAACCACGACCTTCGTTACTTGGCATCACGCCATCAGCAATCAAAAATGATACGGCACGAATATGATCGGCAATGACCTTTAGTGAGGCTTGTTGCTCATTATCAATCTCTAAAATTGTCGCAGCAGCATCCATCAAATGGGTGAATAAGTCAATTTGATAGTTACCGTGTACGCCTTGCATGATAGCGCTAATACGCTCAAGTCCCATCCCAGTATCGACGCTTGGTGCTGGTAACGGCAGCATTGTGCCATCTTTTTGACGGTTGAACTGCATAAAGACGCAGTTCCAAATCTCGATATAACGATCGCCGTCTTCCTCAGGAGTACCGGGCAAGCCACCTTCGATATCGGCACCGTGATCATAGAAAACTTCGGTACAAGGCCCACAAGGTCCCGTATCACCCATCGTCCAAAAGTTATCAGAGGCGTAGGGCGCACCTTTGTTATCACCAATCCGGATAATACGATCGCTTGGCAAACCAATGTCTTTATGCCAAATATCAAACGCTTCATCGTCAGTGTCATAAATAGTGACATACAAGCGATCTTTATCAATCGCTAACCATTCATCGGAGGTCAAAAACTCCCAAATATAAGCAATACCGGCTTGCTTAAAGTAGTCACCGAAAGAGAAGTTACCGAGCATCTCAAAAAAAGTATGATGACGAGCAGTATAACCAACATTATCTAAGTCGTTATGTTTACCACCAGCACGAACGCATTTTTGTGAGGTGACTGCACGAGTATAATCACGCGGCTCCATACCCAAAAAGGTTTCTTTAAATTGGTTCATACCTGCATTGGTAAATAGCAAGGTTGGGTCATTATGCGGAATAAGGCTCGATGAGGAGACAGGGGTATGCTGCTTGCTCACAAAAAAATTGATAAAGGCTTGGCGAATATCGGCTGAGCGAAATGGCTGGCTCACAGCGGCTCCTTACTAACGAATAAATAAAAATAGGGATAAAGCAGAAAATAAAAGCAGAACGAATAAATTTTGCAAGCGATTTTAGCATAAATGCTTATATTGTGTTTAACCATTCACAACTAGGCTTGGATAAAGGGCATTTATCGTTAGACCATTGTTACCGATAGCGCGCTATTACATCTATATTTTTTATTTTAGACTGACGCTAGCACTCAATTGGTCAAAATAGCGGCATCGGTTTTATCAAGCTTATCTTGGATAAGTGGATCCGACTCAATAACCTGTACGGGCAGATAACGTAACTGTAGCTTTACGGGTAAATAGTCAGGGAAATTATCAGCCATATCTTGAGTGATGACTGCTTCAATCTGTCGTACATCATATGAGGTGGGATTGGTCTCACCACGAATAACGGCGCGTATTGTCTGATAACCATTAACATCTTCAAATTGCGTATTGGTTAATACATTACCTTTATCCATAAAATGGCTATTAATGGCTACTTTGACATTGTTTTCAAAGGTTTGTTGCTTGGCGTTAATGTTCAAATTGATAGTCAGATATATTCCTAAGCCAATTAACAATAATAAAGTAACCGCGTTGCGCCGTAAAAATGTGAAAAAAGTATTGGATTTATAATCATCATTGACTAAGCGCCGAAACCCCAAAAACCACAAT
>JBBSUA010000095.1:0-7054 GCA_038235315.1 Pseudomonadales bacterium
AAAATCCTTATCGCTTCTGGTCTACGTTATGACTTAGCAGTGAAAGATCCTGAATATGTTAAAGAATTGGTTACTCATCATGTCGGTGGTTATCTAAAAATCGCGCCTGAGCATTCAGAAGAAGCGGTACTGTCGAAGATGATGAAGCCGGGTATGGGCTCATACGACAAATTTAAAGCGATGTTTGAGCAGTTCAGCGCCGAGGCTGGCAAAGAGCAGTACCTTATACCTTATTTCATCGCCGCCCATCCGGGTACGAAAGATGAAGATATGATGAATCTAGCGCTTTGGCTCAAAAGCTATGGCTACCGTGCTGACCAAGTGCAAGCGTTTTATCCTAGCCCAATGGCGACGGCGACAACCATGTATCACACGCATAAAGATCCGCTACATAAGATCAGCCGTAGCGAAGGTGATATGGAGATCGTCAAATCTGGTAAGCAGCGCAAATTACACAAAGCATTCTTGCGTTACCATGACCCAAAAAACTGGGTGATGCTACGTGAAGCGCTTAAGAGTATGGGGCGCGGAGATCTTATTGGCAAAAATCGTGGCTGTCTCATACCACCTTTTAATGCCAGTTTAGAAGGTCGTGATGCGGCGCAAGACAGCTATCAATCAGCGCGTAAAAAGAACAGTCGCGTAGGCAATGATTCGATTAAACGTCGCGCTAATAATTCAGCGGCTAATACCGATTCGTCATCAAAAAATGCTACGGGCAAAAACGTCAAAAAGAGAGTCAGTAAAGGCAACTTCCAAACTCAACATACGGGTCTGCCACCACGTAAGACTAAGTAGCCGTCAATCGGATGGCTAATCGTTGATGTTAAAAAGTGATACGTTAAGATGGTTTAACTCGAAAAATAGCGCGCATTATCCTCTTGGATATTGTGCGCTATTTTTTGATTCTTTAGTTAGTCATTTATTAGTTGAGCTGAATAATTACAGTAGTCATCATTTAAGTAACGAAGCTAACAACTCGGGAACAATTTCTAACATTATCAAGGCTGAGTTCTCGCTACTATGAGCGCTATAATTGATACCATATAAAACAGATATTTATTGTCTTATCGCATGACTGGTATAAACTTTTCTTGCTTGCTGTGTCTACGCTGACGGAGGCTGCAAAAAATTAATACCCGTCACGCTGTATCATTTTTGAAGTAAACTGACTATATGCACCTGTCGCATTTATAAAATAATATGTAGACTCATTTTTTATACTTTTGGAGAAATTAATGAATACCTTAACCAAATTAGCGACTGCTCTACCCGCTCTTGCTCTACTTAGCGCTTGTGCGACCACTGCACCTACCATGCCAACTACGGATACTTCAGAAAGCGTCACCAATGCCGCCTATGATCGTATGGCACCAGCGCCTTACACTTGTGGTACTGACGGTCAAATCTTAGCAAAACAATCTATCAATAAAAAACAAGCCATGCTCAATGCCACCATCCCTAAGTTAAATTGGTCACAGCAGCCTATTCTCTTAAATGGCGCTGTTCAAGGCGATACCGCAAGCTACGTAAATGACTCTAACCCAGAAGTTATCTACGCGTGGCACATGAAAGGCGATCAAGGCATCTTAGCGATGAAATGGGCAGATGGCAAAGAGTACCAAGTCAATTGCAAAATAGGCAGATAATGGCGTTGGCTTGATCATTGGTTGATAATGATACATCTATAATTGAGAAGCTCAACGTTAGAATAAACAGTCATTCAGCAATGGCTGTTTTTTTATGGGCATTTGAGTGGTGAATAGTAGTAAAAACTGTCAAAATATAAACGACTATAACAACCACTATCGTAAGAGAGAAATGTCCATGGTAAAGCACCTAATAAATATAATAATGATAGGTACGGTAGGTATGTGGGCGCTCACTGGCTGTGATAAGGGCGCTAATGACGTTGCCGATAATATTGACACTACGTCTAATAAGACTGCTGCTCTAAAGAGTCAAACGACAACGACACCTGAAAGCTCTGAAGTTACCAATGTTAATTCAAAGAACTCTAGCGGATCAAATGCTATGGATTGGTCAAAAACGGAAAGTGGTCAAAAAGCTGCTGACCGCGCTAATTACGATTATCCGTTTGCCCTTGATAGCGCATCGGTACAGTCCTATGCGGATTACTTCAAAGTTGATAACGCCACTGCGCAATACAATCTGACCGTGAGTATGGCGAGCAATGAAGCACTATCTAAAACACTAGATCAGCTGAGTGATAGCTACGTCTCACATGAGCTGACCGATGGTGAGACAATGGAGCTCATCATTCATACTACGCCTGATATCAAGGCTGACCGCCATAATTATGTGATCACTGGCGACTTCGCTAAAGGGCTTGTCTTGCCTATCGTGATTAAGCCAGATGGCGTGAAAAGTGAGGGTGATGTGCATGGAGGAGCTTAAGAGTTGAAAGTATTAGTAGCTTTAGAAGGTAGTTTGGTTGGCAATCTAAGCAATGTTAAACATGATAGCGTGATTACTTATATTTGACGCTTACTTTTTACGAATTTTGATAGGCAAACGCATTTGTATGAAATATATTAACCTCTATGCAGTTTGTCTATCAAATTTTACAGAATATGAGAGTCAAAGCATGTTGTTATGCATCTACTTAAATCTACTTATGTAGACGCTCATATTAGCGAAGTTTTTATGCTCTAAACAATCCAACAATCCACTATATAAATTGGTCGTTATCATGTCTTTAGATTTAACAAATGCTGTCAGCTATCACTATGATAAATTTCCGCCTTCAAGCCTCAATTATGGAGCGTTTGTAAACGAACTAATCAAGGCTACTGATGCTATCGCCCGCTATGACCAAATGCTCAAGAACATGCATAATAGTGAAATTCTGCTCGCGCCTCTACGTAATCAAGAAGCAGTTATTTCCTCTAGAATGGAAGGTACTGTTAGCACAATGGATGAAATTTTAAAGTTCGAAGCAGACTATGATAATGATGACACTATAACTTCTACTGTAAGGTCTGAAGTTATAGAAACTATTCTTTATCAAAGGGCATTAAAAGCCGCACAAGAAGCATTGAGTGATGGCTATCCTATGTCGCAATCTATGCTTAAAGCTATTCATCAACGTCTATTGTCTTTCGGACGCGGCGCAACTAAGTCTCCAGGCGAGTTTAAGACTGAGCAAAACTATTTAGCAGATCGTTATAAGCGAACCATATTATTTGTACCGATTAAACCTGAGAAATTAACCGACGGTTTAGAAGACCTTTTTAAGTATATAGAGACTAGTCAAGACCCTTCACTGATAAAAGCTGCGCTTACTCACGTAGAGTTTGAAGCTTTGCATCCTTTTAAAGACGGTAACGGACGCATAGGTCGTATGCTTATTACTTTAATGTTATGGCAAGCGGGTACTATTTTTGCTCCACACTTTTATATCAGTGGTTATTTTGAAGAAAATAAAGACAGATACATAGATACGATGAGGGAGGTCTCACAGCATAATAACTGGGATGAGTGGTGCGCTTTCTTCCTAGAAGCGGTAGAAAAGCAATCGATTCAAAATCTCAAAATCGCTGAAGATATTCAAGCATTGTATGAAAATATGAAACAACGTTTTGCTGATATATTATCTTCAAAGTGGAGTGTCACTGCTCTGGACTTTGTATTTACTAATCCTGTATTTCGTAACAATAAGTTTACTACGCAGAGCGGTATCCCTGTGGCAACCGCTTCAAGGTTTACCAGACTGTTACTAGATGAAGGTATTATCCATCAAATTGAAGAATCCTCTGGTCGACGACCTGCACTATATTCGTTTGAGCCATTGATGGAATTGGTGAGGGTGTAACTACTGTCATGTAAAAACTGTTCTTTATTCGGCAGGTTGAAGATAGTTTGATCGGGTTTTTAGAGAGTTTTGCTAGGGCGCGTCCTTAATCTGAACGGGAGTGATTAAATGGTGCGCGGGGCGCATCCTATACCACTTTAACGATTTTAAATGTATACAGGGTTTTTGCTCTTGCGTGAGGGACGAGCGCAGAAGCGAACCATTAAATTAAAATTAGTCATGATCCGCATATCTATCAACAATAAAAGAACGCGATGCTGAGGCCATGCTTTGAAATCTTGTTCTTTTACCATTCTAAAAGCTAAGACTAAGTCTACTCTCCAACCAAAACCAAAAACTCGTCCTCACCCACTACCTTCACCCCTAACTTCTCAGCCTTTGCCATCTTCGAGCCAGCCTTTTCACCTGCTAACAATGCTGTCGTTTTCGCAGAGATGCTACCTGAGACTTTTGCACCCAATGCTTGTAGTTTAGCCTTCGCCTCATCACGCGCCATGCTGGCTAATGCCCCAGTAATGACCCACGTCTGCCCATCAAGAGGTAAATCACTAGCAGCTTTTTGCTCGACTTTATCCCAATACACGCCAGCCTCTAACAAGGCATTGATGACTTCGATATTATGCGGGGCACGGAAGAACTCATAGGCAAGCTCGGCGGTGATAGTACCGACGTCAGGTGTTTGTATTAACGCTTCAATATCTGCTGCCATCAAGGCATCAAGATCGCCAAACTGCTGAGTAAAGTTTTGCGCAGTGCCTTCACCAACGCCGCGAATACCAAGTGCATAAATAAATCGTGCGAGTGTTGTATGCTTACTGGCTTCGATAGCGGCAATGATATTCTGTACAGATTTTTCGCCTAACTTCTCAAGTGTGATTAGCTCGTCGATATGATTATGCAATTGATAAATATCAGCGACTGTCTTGACCAATCCATGCTCAAAAAAACTAATCAACCAACTAGCACCTAAGCCATCGATATCCATGGCTCGACGCGAGACGAAATGAATGAGCGCTTCTTGTTGCTGAGCCGGACAAAACAGACCACCTGTGCAGCGAGCAAGCGCTTCATCTTCCGGTAATATCACTGGTGAGTCGCAAACTGGACAAGTCGATGGCAACATTACTGGTTCGCTAGAATCGGGACGCTGGTCATGCCAAACGCGAGAGATTTTAGGGATGACATCACCAGCGCGGTGAACGCTGACCATATCGCCTGCGCGTACATCGAGACGCTGAATTTCACCAAAGTTATGCAAGGTGACGTTACTGACGGTGACGCCGCCCACTTTTACGGGTTCTAATTTCCCAACGGGTGTGATTTGTCCGGTACGTCCGACTTGCCAATCAATAGAGTGCAAGCGCGTCATGACCGTTTCAGCGGGGAATTTATAAGCGGTCGCCCATCGTGGTTCACGGGATAAAAAGCCAAGTTGCTGTTGCAGCGCCAAACTGTTGACCTTGATGACCGTGCCATCAATCTCGAAAGGCAAATCGGGACGTGATTCAATAATTGACTCATAATAGGCTTGAGCCGCGCGTGGGTTTGCTACCACCTCAACTGCGCTAACCGTGAAGCCAATCTCTTTTAGCCAAGCCAATGCACCCGACTGCGTATCGAGGTTGGCAGGTAGACCTTGATTGATTGAATATGCATAAAAGGCAAGCGGACGACTGGCGGCAACGCTTGGATCAAGTTGACGCAAACTACCAGCAGCGGCATTGCGTGGATTGGCAAAGACTTTATCTTCGTTTGCTTCAGCCAGACGATTAAGACGCTCAAAGCCAGCCTTTGGCATCAATACTTCACCGCGTACTTCTAGCAGCTCAATATCAGCAGCATCTGCTAGCCACAGTGGCAAGTTACGAATGGTTTTGGCATTTTGAGTGATGTCCTCACCCGTTTGCCCATCGCCACGCGTGACTGCTTGAGTAAATTGTCCATAGACGTATTTTAGCGAAACTGCTAGTCCATCAAGCTTAAGCTCTATCTCATATTCAGGGTTTTGTTGCGCGTCGCTGAGTCGGTCATTGACCCGACGCATAAAATCACCTAAGTCGTCATAGTCAAATACATTGCCAAGCGATAGCATCGGTACGTCATGAGTCACTTGCTTGAACGCAGATAGTGGGATATCACCGACTTGATTGATCGGGCTATCTGGTTGCACTAGATCAGGATATTGCTCTTCAATGTCGATCAAAGACAGACGCAGTTGATCATATTCGCTATCTTCTAAGATAGGATTGTCGAGTACATAATAGGCATTGTTATGAGTTTTGAGCGCAGCAATAAGCGACCGCATTTGCGCAATCGCTTTGCTAGCATCAGTTGAATTGGTTTTTTCTGAAAGAGCTATTTTTGTATCAACTGCTTGAGAAGTAATCGGTAAGATAGGATCAATCATAGTCGGCGTCATCAAAGTTCAAGATACCGATATCATAACAAGTTTTGATGGTTTTGGTCATAATGAGTGAACGCAAATAGAGTAATTTTTAATATGGCGTCACTATAAAAAACTCCTACTATTTGCGGCTTTTGGCTTATAGTCATTACATCTTGTTATAGTTGATACTTAATAAAACAAATACATTATGTTGTGACGCAAGAGGAATATAAATTTTTCTTGCTTGCTGTATCTACGCTGACAGAGGCTGCAAAAAATGTATACTCCTCTTGCTGTATCTTTTTTATATTAGATTGAACTATATAACGCCGCTCTTATTCATAGTCACGAACTTGGTTACGCAGTTGTTGCTTATACTCAGGTGTGATTGATTCGTTATTTTCATCAAGCATAATGGCATCCAAGTCGTTGGCCATCATGTAGGCAATGCTCATCATACTATCAAAACTGCGTACCGCTTGTGGATGTGGCAATGATAAAAACAACACGATGCCGGTATAGGTGTTAGTCGCCACACTGTGTGGATCAAAAGGGGCAATCCCACTATCCGTGATGCCCATCATGCTGAACCATAGCATACCTGTACCGTCTTTTTGCTCATAGCGATGGAACATATTCATCGCGCCAAAACGCAGACCATATTTATCAATTAAGGCTAATAAGTCACCACCACGAATGAACATCGTAGGGCGGTCACGATACTGATGCGGCAAAATAGTGATATTGATATTGTCTTTAGCATGGATTAGTGGACCATTTTGCGCTTGGTCTACAGGCTCTAATAAATGCTGATCGAGGATCGGGCTATTATC
>JBBSUA010000096.1:0-6940 GCA_038235315.1 Pseudomonadales bacterium
AGTTCATTTTATGAATGCACAATCATTGTTTGTATTGATTAAGAAGTATTTAAAACCTTATTCACGCTATACTAAGTTTGGCTGATAGCTTATTAGCACGAAGAAAAGTCAGCATAAAATAATAAAAAATTTAACTTAAAGGTAATCACAAAAACTATGACGTTGTCTTATTCGCACGCCCATCAGCAAGGTAGTGGCACGACCGAAGTGGTGGCCGTGCTAACTGCTATCACTGACCATACCGCACGAGTGCTAACGGTTGATCAAGGTAAACTATTACCTAATGGCCCACTGATGCCACTGCATCGCTCATTACAGGCTGGCGTACGCCAATGGGTAGAAGAGCAAACTCAGCAGCCGCTTGGTTATCTAGAACAGTTATATACCTTTGTGGATACCAACCGGCGTAATATTGACGGCCATGCGCTGGTTTACGTGAGTTATTTGGGTTTGGTGCAAGAGACGCAAACCGTACAGTTGCAAAGCCAAGCTTTATGGCGTGATTGGTATGATTATTTCCCATGGGAGAACCATTTAACGGGTGCGCCTGCTATTATTGATGAATGTATCGTACCTTCGCTACTACAGTGGGCAAATAGTGCCGCCACTGTTGCTACTCGGCACCGTCGTTTACAACGCATTCGTTTGTGCTGGGGAGTCGACGTAGATAGGACTGTTATAGACAATCAAGCAGACGCTGATGCTAAGACGAATAAGCACGATTTAGCTATCAGTAATGCCAAGAATAATAACAATGAGTATGAGGGTAATGAGTGGGTTTCAGAGCATGTGTTGTTACGTTACGAGATGCTTTATGAGGCAGAACTTATTCCGGAAGCCCCAAACTATCAACCTAATAGATTACCTACGAATTGGTCGCAAATGATTGGTGTGCCAATGTATTACGACCATCGAAGAGTAATTGCCACTGCTATTTCAAGACTGCGTGCAAAGATAGAATATCAACCGCTCATCTTCGGCTTGATGCCAGACGTGTTTACGTTATCGCAATTGCAGCAAAGCGTTGAAGCGCTATCAGGCGTACGCCTACATAAGCAAAACTTTCGTCGATTGCTGGATTCACAAGACTTAGTGATGCCGACAGGGGATAGTAGCAGCGCTCAACGCGGACGCCCAGCCAAACTCTATCGGTTTCGCCATGATATTGAGCTACAAAGTTTATTGATGGATAGCAAATTACCCAAGCGTAAATAACTAGTCTATAAATACTTTGCTAATAACTAATAAATGGGTATAGCCGTTTTATATGAATTACTGGTTTATTCTTGAAGTCTCCCTATTTTGTCTTGCGAGCACGCTTACTTTGCGCTATATTTATGCTCATTTTGAGTGTAAATATATTTCATCGCATTAATAGAGAATAAAATAAGGAACAAAGATGAAAGCTAAACGAGAGCCAGCGTTAGATAAAGTACTGCTTAAACCGTTAGTAGAGGCGGCATTGACAGAGGACTTGGGCAGGCGTGGTGATGTCACTTCACAGGCGACTATTCCCGTTGATACGCAAGCAAAGCTACAAATTCGAGCACGGCAGGCAGGCGTTATCTGTGGCATGGACTTGGCACGTTTGGCTTTTGAATTGATCGATAGTCATATTGAGTTTAGCGCGCAGGTCAATGATGGTGAAAGGGTCGATGCTGATATGGTACTGGCAACGGTTCATGGTAATGCCCGTCATTTATTAACCGCAGAGCGTACGGCACTTAACTTTATGACTCATCTCAGTGGTATTGCTACCGCTACGCGCCACATTGTCGACAGCGTAGCAGAATATCCAGCCCAAATTACTTGTACTCGTAAGACGATTCCGGGTCTACGTACGGTGCAGAAATATGCTGTACGCTGCGGTGGCGGACGGAATCATCGGCTAGGGTTAGACGATGCGATTCTGATTAAAGACAATCATATTGCGATTGCAGGCGATATTACCACCGCGATTCAGCAGGCACAGGATTTTGCGGGGCATTTGATACCGATTGAAGTAGAAGTTGACACTTTAGCGCAGTTAGAGTTGGCATTAGACGCTGGGGTTAGTTTAGTGCTATTAGATAACATGCCACCCAAGCTACTGCGCCAAGCGGTGATTCTATGTCAAGGTCGAGCAAAGACCGAAGCGTCTGGCGGTATCACGCCTGCCAGCGTCCAAGCGGTAGCGGAGACAGGCGTTGATTTTATTGCTATGGGGTATTTGACTCATAGTACCACTGCATTAGATATCGGCCTTGATTTTAGTGCTTAATTTTAAATAACGTCTCTAATTAGGCGTATTTATGTTCAAGTGTTACTGATATTTATATACCAGACATAGGTTCACAAATTAGATAAAGTTAATGATTTAATTCGCTTATCTGCCTATGATACAATGCCGCTATTAACCGACTATGAGGTCATCATTGCCTATGCATGATGGCCTTATCTTTTTGCCGAAACCCTCTGATAGTTAACAAGCGAGCACGCAGTGGATACTGAAATTATCAAAATTATCTTGGCTTTTATGGTCTTGATTAATCCGTTTGCAGCATTGACGCTGTTTTTGGACTTGACACGCGGCTACTCGATGATGGATCGACGCAAAGTTGCTCGCATTGCCTGCATGACCATCTTTATTACCATTAGCTTTTTTACCGTGGCAGGCGAGATTTTACTCAATGCTTTAGGTATATCCATCGGCTCATTCCAGCTAGCTGGGGGTATTTTGATATTTTTAATTGCCCTCAAAATGATGAATGGTGAGGGTAACCCTGCCAAACCTGATCAAGATAGCTTCGACGTTGATCATGTACAAAATTCACCACCGACGACTGCCTCTGCCGTTGTGCCTTTAGCGATACCGATGATGATTGGCCCTGGTGGTATCTCTACCGTCATTATTTACTCTTCACAAATCTCAGGTGTGTTACGAGTCTCAGCCGTTATTATTGCTGGACTATTAATCAGTATCTTTTGTTACATGGGTCTGATGGCAGCGGGTAGAATTGGTCGAGTACTAGGAGATGGCGGTCTTAATATTATGAGTCGTATTATGGGTATGCTACTAGCAGCAGTTTCAATTGAGATTATTGTCAGCGGGCTACGTACTTTATTTCCAGATTTGATATAATACCAAACCCAAAAAATACGATTAGCGGTGTCAAACTCGTTTAGCCTACATGGTACTTGCACTCGTTTTCGGTGCTACTCTAGTTTTTGTAAATGGTATAAGTTGTAATAAACACCAATAAGCGGTGGCAAAATCATATAACCAAACACAGCAAACCCTTGTGTTTGGTTTTTTTATTTTTAAGATAAACAATACTAGCTGGTATATAAGTGCCACGCCAAATAAAGCATCAATAAGCCTACTATCGCGTCCAATATATTCCAAGCCTTAGGTTTTGCAAAAAAGGGTCTCAATAAGCGTGCAGCATAACCTAACGTAAAGAAGAACAAGAAAGAGGCGCTGACTGCTCCTAGCGCAAATACAAGTTTATTACTTGCTCCTGTTGAAACCATACCCATTAGCACCAAAGTATCTAAATAGACATGTGGATTTAACCACGTAAAGCCAAAGCAGAGTAATAAGGCTTTTTTTAAGCTTGTGACTGCCTGCCCGTCGGCGTTGAGTGCATGTGATAGGCGTGCGCTGGCATACAAGCTATGTAATCCATAACCTAGCAAAAACACCACACCAAAAAGCTTAGCGAAGGTGACCAGTTGTGGGTAGCGTGCCGTCACTGCGCCAAATCCAGCTACCCCAGCTGAGATCAATAAGGCATCGCTGACCGCACAAAACAGGCAAATAAAGAAAACATGCTCACGTTTGAGCCCTTGCTTAAGCACAAAAGCATTCTGTGAGCCGATTGCAATAATCAATGATAGACCAAGTAAAAAACCAGAAAAATAGTCAGGTGCAAGCATAATGGTTGCTTTTCAAATAGAGAAACGTTGACGTTTGCTTACTGGCAGCGCCGCAAAAAACTGTTAAGATACGCTATTGAATTAGCATAAGCAATTGCCATTTAATTGAGGAGCAACGTCGGTCATGGTTGTAAGTTTGACAAGAATGCTACAGTCATTTGGGCACTCTCAAGATGACCTGCCGACAGCTGCTGCTAAACAAGCTCAGCAAGCTGCCAAGCAAGCAGACGTAGAGAGTAGTGACACACAAAGTCCAGCGCCGCTTTTAATCGAACCCAAAAGGGTAGAGCGGATTTGTAATGCCTTAGCACAAGTGACTGACATCCGTACGCCAACGCCGTTAACTGACCGCTATCTAGCCAATCGGGCAAACAGAAAACCTACCAACCGCCCGCCTTTTGACCCCGATACTTTATGGTATCTCAAACATGGACGCTGCCCGATTATGACTGAACTTGTCGATGTGGTCGATGAGGCCACCTTAAATGCGATGCCCATTGAAGCGGTAGCGATACTAGACCGTATCAATGGCAAACTCAAACGCTATCGTGACTGGAGTGAAGAGCTTAATGAACAGCAACAGCAGCAACACAATGAGCGTCAGTTCGTCATTGATAAGCTGATAACAGAGAGTATCCCAGAGGCATTACATCATTATGAGCAGCTACTACGCTTTAGCCCGCACCGCACCAAGAATACAGTACAAGGTAATATGACTGCTGGTGGAATGCTAACGGATTTATTTTTAGAGATTGATTATGAGCTGGATGAGCTATTAGATGAGCTACATCAAACCGTAATGAATCGCTTAGCTTCAACCCATCGCTATGTCAAAAGTCGTACTCAACACTGATGATTTTTAATATAGCTAATACTAACTTTTTAGTATAAACAGGTGTCAAAGGTTCGTGACTCTATTACGTACTATATTACTTACTATGGTAATCAAAAGAATAACAAGGAAATCATAATGACCCAAGTTACTGCTATGTTAGTGATGTTTGTCTTGTATGGCGTACTGCCAGTCGCAGGCATATATCTAGGCTATCGCGGTATCAAAAAAGTCACTGCACCTAAAATGCTAGAATATGAAGCCATGCCGCAATTGGGTTATATCCCCGAAAAAAGCTTACCAAATGACGTCAAAACGGCGCTCACTCAAATTAATACCAAAGGCGAGAAGCTGTGTATTATCTATGGCGATACTAATAATGATGGCAAAATAGATGACAAAGATATGGTCAGTGAAACGTATGTCATGATCCAAAATTTAATGGATAGACATATCCCACAAGCAGTCGCAGATTATCGACGTTTGCATGACTTAGATGGCGCACGTGCGGATACCACTAAGATTAAGAACTCTAATGTGACTGGCAAACAGGCGCTATTAGACGTGCTCAACACTGTCAATATCCAATTCGATGATTTATTAGACGCATCCTACCATCAAGATGGACAGAAACTACTGGTCACCAATCGTTATCTACAGCAGCGCTTTGATCATCCTGCTACGAACACTCAAGAATCTACTACTGCTAATCAAGCAACTATCGGTAATGAGATAAGTATTGATAATAAGCAGTTATAAAGAATAAAGAGGTAGGTTGCGATGATACTGTTACTTAGCCTAGGAGTAGTGACGACGGTTACGGTCTTCTACATGGGTAGAAAGGGTTGGCAAGCACTGCATAAAGCAGTCGGTATCACTCCCGGCGTACTCACTTATCAAAATCCTCAAGCGCCTTCATCATCATATGAATCACTATCTGATATGCAATGGCAGCAATTAAATTTGAATACTGAGCATTTAAAATGTTTGTCCGATTTACAATTGCGACAGCTACAAAATATCGATAAAAAAGTAGTCATCTATCACGACTATCAGCAGAGTTTGCAGCAGCAAAATATCACACCAGCCGTTACCGAGCAGCAATTCGTATTGCATAAATGGCTACATCAGCGTTTGCCAGAAATGCTTGCCAGCTATCATCACTTAGTAACTACCAGTACCAGTGATGCTAAGCAAGCTGAAGCGAGAGAGCTCTTGCAACAAGTATTGGATAATATTGAGCAGCGTTTAGATACTCTATTAGAGCAAATGGAGACTCAGCACTTACAAGATTTGCGAATTATGAAACAGTATATGGATAGCCATAGCTAAAAAAAGGGTCAATGATAATGTATCATTGACCCTTTTTTATTCACAATCAGCTTATAGCAATGTGAGCTTAGCGCTTGTTATTGCGGTCGCGTCCATTGCCTGAGTTACGTGAACCACGACTGGCAGGGCTAGCGCTGCTCTTAGGTTTCGCACTGGTACGCGAGCTACTATCAGCACGACGCGCTTTAAGAGGTTTGTTTTTGATGCGTTCTTGCTTATCTTTAGCAGCACCATGTAGACCTGTACCATAACGTGGACGCATGTTAACTAAGTCTGTTAAGGTATTAATGTCTTTTTTATCCAACTCTAAGAAGCGACCTGTACGCAACTCTTTTGGTAAGGCAATGCTGCCGTAACTAGTACGCAATAGACGACTGACTTTTAACCCTTGCGACTCAAATAGACGACGTACTTCACGATTACGACCTTCTTTTAGCTTGACGTGATACCATTTATTGACGCCTTCACCGCCGCCTTCTTTGATATCTTCAAACTGAGCCATACCATCCTCTAACATCACGCCAGTAGTCATATTGCGAGAGATATCTGGAGTGACTTCACCCAACACCCGTACGGCATATTCGCGAGTCACTTCGCTAGAAGGATGCATCAAGCGATGCGCCATCTCGCCATCATTAGTAAATAATAATAGCCCGGTTGAGTTAATGTCCAAGCGACCAACCATAACCCAGCGATCGTGAGTCAATTTAGGCAAGCGCTCAAATACTGTTGGACGCCCTTCAGGGTCGTTGGCTGAACAAATCTCGCCTTCAGGCTTATAGTAAGCCAATACGCGACGACGTTTTTCATTCTCAGCGGTATACTTAATCTGACGACCATCAACGCGAATCTCATCGC
>JBBSUA010000097.1:0-6936 GCA_038235315.1 Pseudomonadales bacterium
CATACCCAAGACTTAGCAGCTTATGTTAAGCGTGCTGATATCATCGTTGGCGCAGTAGGTATACCTGAGCTGATTCGTGTTGAATGGATCAAAGCGGGTGCAGTGGTGATTGATGCTGGCTTTCATCCTTCAGAGAGTGGCGGTGTAGGGGATACTCAAAGAATCGGTATGAAAGAAGTGGCGGGCGCTTATACTCCAGTGCCAGGTGGCGTCGGACCTATGACTATTAATACTTTGATTCGTCAAACCGTCACCGCTGCTGAAAGGTCTGCGGGTATTGAAGTCAGTATGATTAGCTAAAACTGCAATACAGTTTTTTAACGTTACAATTTTTCAACGTTTCTCAGGGCTAATACAAATTAGCCTTTTTTTGTGAGTTATAACCAGCCCAAACGTTTAAAATTATAGTACAGATAGCTACATAATGAGCCGATAAATAGCATAATTATCAAGTAAGAGTATTTCCAATGTAGCTCAGGCATAAAGTCAAAGTTCATACCATAAATCCCTGCTATTGCTGTCGGTACCGCTAATATCCCAGCCCAAGCTGCAAGCTTACGTACAACTTCGTTCTGTCCCATATTGACCATGGCTAAATAAGTATTCATAACTACACTGAGCATCTCATTTAGACCGTTAATCGCATCTAACGAGTGTAGAAGATGGTCATTAACATCACGAAAATAGGGTTTGGCAGCCTGCGAGAAGGGAGATACCAAATCGCTCTTTTTATGATTGATAAAAAAGCTGCAAATATCTTGTACTGGTAGAATCACAGCGCGCATATGCACCAGCTGCGATTTTAATTCATATAGATTTTTAAGCGTATTTTTATTAAATTCATAAGTAAAAATATGACGTTCTTGCTCACGCAAATAGCTGCCTAAGCGATCGGTGACAGGCATATAGTTATCAACAATAAAATCAAGAACCGCGTGCAGTACAAAAATAGGCCCCATCCTGAGTTTTTCGGGACGACGATTACAGTGATCACGTACTGGCGCATAAGAGTTTGAGGGACCATTACGAATGGTAATCAGATAGTTTTTGCCCATAAATATCGCCGTCGTACCATAACGAATGACATTATTTTCGAGCTTTGCCGTACGAATGACTAAGAATATCGTATCGTTGTCATAGTTCTCAACTTTGGCGCGTTGATGATCATTGAAAGCATCTTCGATGGCCAACTCATGCAGATCAAACGCGTTTTGTACTTCAGCGATGGTTCTCAAACTTGGCTCATAAAGACCTAGCCAAATAAACTGTCCATTATTAGTGAGTGCTCGACTGACATCACTGATGGCGACTTGATTGAGCGGCGCTCCTGTTTTTCTTGAGTAAGCATAACAATTGACCACCTCATCGGCGCTTGAGAGTTCAATTTCTTCGTAGCGCTCAGAGTCGGGATCATAGACGGTCATGGTCTCAATCGTATCTTCTGGTGTTGCATCCGCATCACCATAGATGTAGCTGTCATAATCAAGGTATGATCGGTCATCATCCATATCAGCATAAGTATGACTGGCATTAGACACAGGTGTGATGCGATTGATTGGGTTATTCGGCTGGTCGTCATCGTTGTGCATACACCCTCCCATAATCTAGAAAGTTACTGTTATAAATACAAATTATAGAGATAAAACCATTACCAAAAAATTCACAGTTTTTTAAGCTCAATAGTTAAGCAATAAATAAAGCTGCGAATGAGAATAGTAAGCGATGAAAGTCAGGTAATTATTTTATGGCATAAATAGTCTAGTATTTATAGCGCATAACTTTTCAGAGTTTCAATATCTACAAGTGTCAATAGACTCTCGTGACAGCCTTCTAGCTTTAATTTTGGGGCAATATCGAAGTCTAATGCCTCAACCCAGCGTAATGCACAGATACACCAATAATCTCCAGGTTTGAGACCAGGAAAGTTATATTCAGGTAGTGGAGTAATCAGATCATTGCCACGACTCGATGAAAAGTTTAGGAACTCACTGGTCATCTTTGCGCAAACGGTATGCTGACCGACATCATGATTACCCGTATGACAAAAGCCATTACGATAATAGCCCGTAATCGGATCAAAACAGCAGCTCGCCAGTTCAGTACCTAATACATTAGTTTGATTGATGGTAGGATTGGGATGATAATCAGATGGCATAAGGCCTCCAAGATAAATAGTTTGTATAGTAAAAATATGCGCTAGTGTACCATGAGTCTGATAGGAATTCGTAACTCAAATATTGCGCGCAAGCTTGTCTAAAACAAAGTCTGCCTGAGCATAACGGTTATCTGTACATGTTTAGAGTGCTCATTATAACTACAAAGAATCACCGATATAATCATAATAGATAACGGCATATTGGACTCAATTGTGACTAGGCGAAACTTGGCTGCTATGATAAACTTAGCCATAAAGTGCCTTAAGTATTTATCACATTAACGTGCTCGTTTTATTACCCTAATTGATACTTATTGCTCACCTTTTTGGTGTTACCTAGTTTGTTTATGATAATTGGGTTCATTATATTGTGTGCTAAAAAATATAAAGCGCTCAATATAATCTGATGCTAAATAGGCTTTTATAACATCATGTTTTTTGGTCAGTGCTACGCCAAACAAGGATTCATTGTGTCTGCTAGTTTTAATTCTACTGATAATAACGCTCTGCCTTATTTAAGTAACTTTCATTTAAGCAATTTTGCTAATGAGGTTGCCAACAGTTGGTTATTGCCTGATGGCGTGACTGACGTATTATTTGATGAGGCACAAAAGCAAGAATTACTACGTCATCAATTGATCCAACAGCTTATTACTCATGGCTATCAGTTGGTCTGTCCGCCAATGATTGAATTTACTGAGTCATTATTGAGTAATGCGTCGGAAGATCTAAAACGCCAAACGTTTAAGATTATTGACCAGCTCACAGGTCGGTTAATGGGCGTGCGTGCAGATATAACGCCACAGATATTGCGTATCGACGCACACTGGGGCGGTAATGGTATTGCGCGTTATTGTTATGTTGGTGATGTGATTCATACTTTGCCATCGGGATTATTTGGATCGCGTACGCCATTACAGCTGGGTGCAGAGATATTTGGTTGTGCCTCATTAGCCGCTGATATTGAGTTGATAGACGTGCTGTTTACTATGGTAAATAGCCTTAATATGAGCGCGGCACTGCATGTGGATTTGGGTCATGTTGCGATATTTAAACGCTTAGCAGTATTGGCTGAGTTATCGGATAACGATACCAAGCAATTAATGCATCTTTATGCCAATAAGAATCTACCAGAGCTAAAGCGCGTCTGCCAATCGCTACCGATGGGCAATGACTTTTATGCATTAGCGCGATTTGGTCATGATATGGCGCAGTTATTAGGCAAGCTCTCAGATCACGCTCAACAAGACAGCTATATCTCAGAAGCAGTTGACGAGCTACAACGTCTAAAAGCACATTTGCAAGATCAGTGGCAGTGTGATGTCAGCATCGATGTGACTGAATTGTCAGGGTATCATTATCATACTGGCGTCGTATTTAACGGCTATATCAATAGCGAGACCCAACCGTTAGTACGTGGTGGACGCTTTGATGGTATGCAAAGTAGCAGTCAAAATGTAGGTGAGCAAAGACTACGTGAAGCGACTGGTTTCAGTGTGGATGTAAGTCGCTTATTGGCTCATATTGAGCTTGAGTCGCCCACTATAGTCATAGTCGATTATGTGTCTATAAATAGCGCAAATGATTCCCAACTACAGATATTACAGCAGCAAGTTTCCAGCTTACGTCAACAAGGCTATCGTGTCACTATGCCGTTAGATAGTGATGATGGTTCAACTGGCGTCACACATCACTTAAAGTTAGTCGACAGCAACTGGCAGTTAATCGCTATTTAATTAAGACAACATCATTAAAGTTAATATTATTTTCTCAGCTCAATTTAATTTTTAGACAGTTATTGTATAGTCAGTTCAAGATAGTGCGAATTCAAAGAAACTGAGCGTAGCTTGTACATTGAGTACACGCAGCAAGGTTGATGGTTAATCGTTTTATCGCGAACAGACAATGCAACTCAATACATCATTGTAAGGATTTATTATGGGTAAGAATGTCGTAGTTTTAGGTAGCCAATGGGGCGATGAAGGTAAAGGTAAAATCGTTGATTTGCTCACTGAAAAAGCTTCAGCGGTCGCACGTTTTCAAGGCGGTCATAATGCTGGCCATACACTGGTTGTCGATGGCAAAACGACGGTCTTACATCTGATCCCATCTGGTATTTTACGCGAAGGTGTCACCTGCTTTATTGGTAATGGCGTGGTACTTGCACCTGATGCCTTGCTAAAAGAGATGAAAGAGCTTGAGGACAATGGTGTGCCAGTGCGTGAGCGTTTACGTATTTCTCCAAACTGCCCACTTATCATGCCTTATCACGTGGCACTTGACCAAGCTCGTGAAGCCAAACGCGGCAGTGGCAAAATCGGTACTACGGGTCGTGGTATCGGTCCCGCTTATGAGGACAAGGTTGCTCGCCGTGCCATCAAGCTTGTAGACTTGTTCCGTGATGACTTAGAAGAAAAACTACGCAATCTGATTGAGTATCACAACTTTCAGTTGGTTCACTACTATAAAGTAGACGCCATTGATTTTGATGAGACCTTTAAGCTGTGCCAAGAATGGAAAGAAGCTATCAGAGGCATGGTTTGCGATGTGACCGAAGAGCTGAATCAATTGCGTCTTGCTGGCAAGAACTTAATGTTTGAAGGCGCTCAGGGTACTTTGCTTGATATCGATCACGGTACCTATCCGTTTGTGACCAGCTCAAGCGTGACTGCTGGTGGCGTGTCAACGGGTACGGGTATTGGTCCATTATACTTAGACTATGTATTGGGTATTACCAAAGCCTATACCACTCGCGTGGGTAGCGGTCCGTTCCCAACCGAATTGTTTGACGATGTTGGTGCGCATTTGGCTAAAGTCGGTCATGAATTTGGTGCTACTACTGGTCGCGCGCGTCGTTGTGGTTGGTTCGATGCTGAAGCGCTACGTCGTGCCGTGGTTCTTAACTCATTATCTGGTATTTGCTTAACTAAGCTAGATGTCTTGGACGGTCTAGAAGAGTTATTAATCGGTGTGGGTTATAATTTACCAGAGACTGAATGTGCAGGCGCGCATGATGCTGAGTTCTATGAGTCGGTAACACCAAAGTATGAGACATTGCAAGGGTGGAGCGAGTCTACTGTCGGTATTACTAACTATGATGACTTACCTGAAAATGCTAAGATATATATCAAGCGTATCGAAGCTTTGATTGATTGTCCTATTGACATTATTTCAACGGGTCCTGATCGCGAAGAGACTATCGTGTTACGTGATCCGTATGATGCTTAGTCTATTGACTATAAATCGGCTATAACCTTTTCAAAGTATATCGACTATATCCTATCCCTATTGAACCTCAGTACTATGTGCTGGGGTTTTTATTTAGCATAAACCTCAAAGGCGATCTTTTAGTTAAAATTACCAAGGCAAGATAGAAGAATATGAGGTATTTGTGAATACTAAGTTTACGTTTAAGTAAGTTACATTTATAAATTGCCCCTATCATTTACAGTTTCAATCATTATAATAGTCAGCAATCATACGCATGGCGAACCAAATATAAAGTGGTTCAGCGTTGTGGCCACAGAAAAAATACACTATATCACTCAATCACCCCATTACTTATTAACTAGGAGCTTTTTATGGCTAACGAACGTACGCTATCTATTATCAAACCTGACGCTGTTGGTGGCAATCATATCGGCGCTATCTATGAGCGTTTTGAACAAGCAGGTCTAAAAATAGTTGCGGCAAAAATGATGCAACTTGATGACGAAAAAGCAGGTGGCTTCTATGCTGAGCACGCTGAGCGTCCATTCTACAATGACCTAAAATCTTTTATGATGTCAGGTCCAGTATTGGTATCAGTACTAGAAGGCGAGAACGCTATCGCTAAGCACCGTGAAATCATGGGTGCAACTAATCCAAAGGACGCTGACCAAGGCACTATCCGTGCTGACTTCGCGAGCAGCATTGATGAAAACGCAGTGCATGGTTCAGATTCAGCTGAGTCAGCTAAGCGTGAAATCAGCTACTTCTTCAACGACGATGAAGTCTGTGCACGCACACGTTAATCGTTGATACTATGAAGTTATAATGCTGTGTCGTTTAATGTTCAGTAGTAGTATCGTTAGACGGCTTATATCTTATTGATATAAGCCGTTTCATCTATTATTGATTGTTCTAATAAACGGCTATTCATTGAAATTTGTTATTCTTTGCCTCATTATTAAACCTTCAACGCTCAGTCAGTAATAGATAAAAAAGTAATAAACACTTTATAAACGTTATCAATCCTTTATGAGTATCTTGCGTTTTTAGCCAAAAGTAAGGCTATAAATGACAAAAACGAAGCTTACAACGGATTGCTAACCTATCACTATTCATGAGTTTATACTCATGCTAAAAGGTCACCGATTATGTCAACCGTTACGACAACTACAGCCGCGTCTACTCAGCCAGTACAAGCACATACGCCTGCTAAACGCAGTAACAATAGCATCAAGCTATTGGATGAGGCACAAGCAAGAACCAACTTATTAGGCATGACCCAGTCGCAACTTGCTGATTATTTTAAGAGTATCGGTGAAAAGCCGTTTCGTGCGACTCAAGTGATCAAATGGATTTATCAGCAAGGGGTTACCGACTTTGAGCAAATGACCAATCTAAGTAAAGGTCTGCGCGATAAGCTATCACTCAACGCTTGCGTAACCCCACCAAAAGTCATTCATCGCCAATATAGTGACGATGGCACGCGCAAATGGGTATTTGAAGTTACTGGCGGCTCTTTAGTTGAGACGGTCTTAATTCCGGCTGATGATAGCAAGATAAATGGTCGCAAG
>JBBSUA010000098.1:0-6930 GCA_038235315.1 Pseudomonadales bacterium
ACACGTTTAGCACAAGGTGTACCGATGGGCGGCGAGCTTGAGTATTTGGATAGTATGACTCTCGGACAAGCATTGCAAAATCGCTCCTTTTTATAACTATTAAACGCTTTAAGATAAAGTTAAATCAGTGAAATAAGCTTGAATACTGAATTAATTAAGTGAGTTCGCCATTTTATCTAATGAAATTGCTATACTTCAATTATTATTTTCTCTTCTATTTAAGCAGGTATCTGCCCGTGTCTAGCTCTTCATCTACTGCCAACTTTCAAAACAGTCCCTCTAATTCTGACGATACTGCTGTAACAAAAGCGGTTTCGTCGGACGCTGCTAGTGTCAATAATAGCGCTCACATAAACAGTGTCAATACAAACAGTGCTTATACAAATCTAACAACCGCATTAGTAGAGCCTGATATTGACGCGCTGCTAGATATCGCCGATGAAGCAGCAATTACTTGGGTGCGTGAGCAGTATCAGCTAAAAGAAGTCATTGATGCGTTGGCAGTTTGTGGTCGAGTTGCGCTAGATACGGAATTTATCAAACGTGATACTTATTATCCACGTTTGGCATTAGTGCAGCTTAATGTCGGTGACCATATTTATTTATTGGATGCGCCAGAGCTGCAACTCACTGAGCTTTGGCAAGCACTCATTAAAGTTGATGTCGCTATTTGGCATGCGTGCGGAGAAGATTTAGGTATTTTTTACCTGTTATCTGACTGTCCACCGCTAACCAATATTTTTGATACCCAAATCGCATTGTCTTATTTAACTGGACAATTACAGATGGGCTATCAGCAAGCGCTCGATGAGCAATTAGACATGCATATCGATAAAGAACAAAGCCAGTCTGATTGGCTCAGACGTCCGTTGTCTGATGAGCAAGAGCAATACGCGATCGATGATGTGCGTTTTTTGCCAGCACTTTATCTCAGTATTGAACATGCGCTAAAATCGCAAGGGTTGTACGACTATGTCTGGGCAGATTGTCAGCTCTACGCTGCTGAATTATATGCCATGCAGAATGTCGAAGATGATGCTATGTATCTAACAATGGCGGATTATCGTTATAACTCACAGCAAATGGCAGTATTGCAGGCGGTGGCAACGTGGCGAGAGGAGCTAGCACGTGCGACCAATCAGCCACGTACTTTTGTGATCAAAAAACAAGCGGTGCGTGAGATTATCACTGAGAATCCAAGCAATATGCGTGAGCTTGCCCATAAGACAACAATGCATCGTAGTATGTTGCGACTGTATGGCGATGAGCTGATGAAGGTGATTACTGATGCAAAGATGCTAGCACCTGTTGAGCATCCCGCTTGCTTACTACCACCTTATCGCTCAAAAAATAAAGTCCTATCGAAAGCAGTCCAAGATGCGGTCGCTGAGCGCGCTGAGCAAATTGGTGTGCCAGAAAATGTACTAATGCGTAAGAAATGGCTGGGGCAGCTGTACGAAGTGATTGCGTTTAATAAAGATATCTCTGAGCTACCACAAGGTTTACAGGGTTGGCGCAACGAATGGGTCACTCAAAGTTTGATACCCGTTATTGAAACGCATAAAGCTGAGTTACAGCAGGGCATGGGCGTAAGATAACTTTAAAATTTTGACCTTATTAATGGTATTTTTGGGTTTGGTATTAGCTCTCAATTCCGTGTCATAAAAAAGCGCCTGATCATATTATCGGGCGCTTTTTTTATATCAGTCATATACGAGTAGCCTCTATTTCATTGTGTCGCTGACAGTGCTACTCACTTGGATCAGCACCTGGTGGAAACTCATGACGAAGTTGTTTTACATTGGCAGCGGTGACCGTATCAGTAAAGTTATTAAGATCGCTATGGACATACTGAGTGACGGCGGCTATTTGCTGATCACTCATCATACTATGAAAGGAAGGCATACCTCGCAGACCATTCATGACCACACTGATAATATAATACTTCGACTGCATCTTGCTATTGTTAGCTAATGGTGGATAGTATCCTGCACCTTGCGCACCTTTACCATCTTGCATATGACAGCCTGCACAGGAGTCGTCGTAGAGCTTTTTACCATTGGTAGTAATGAATCCCGTTTTGCCCTGTGCGCTACCTTCAAATTTTGCCAGCCACTTTTGCATACTGGCATCTTCTGCCATGGTTGGTATCGAGTCGACATCTACGATATTGGTTTGCGGCGCTCTAAGCGCTTCTTTAGACATGTAGACTGCGCCCCACGCCCCATTGTTACGACTGGCTTGATCATCGAAGACCGTTTGTGCGGCTTGTAGATTGGCAAGGGTAGCTGTATTGTCTTTATTATATCGGTTGCAGCCGGATAGTGTGGCTACACTCCCGACACTCAAAATGACTAACACAGTAAGTAGGTTTGGTTTTATTCTATCCATGATCGCCTCTACATTCATTATTATATCAGTTCCCAAAAATACGATTAGCTGAGTTTGATTTTTAGCCTGCAAAGTGCATTGCTCAGCTTAGATTCATTTTTGTTGCTGCTCTGATCTTTGGGATTGCTATCATTAACTTATCTTAGTTTCCAGTGCCTCTAACCGAGCTTTTTTGCTTTTTGATGCAAACGCTTGGCGGCATCCATGCCTGATAGTATCGCGCCTTCTTGCCATGCTGGAATATGCGAGCAATGCTCACCTGCTAGCACGATACGATGATCGATAGCGCACAAGGTATCGTAATATTGCTCGCGGCTTGAGGCACTCCAAATGCCATAGCAACCAAGTGACCATGGAATACGATGCCAAGCAACCGAAGTACCAGAGCGGAATTCTTTAGGATACTGTGGATGAATCTGTTTGCCATACTGTAATGCCGCATCGATACGCTGTTTTGGGCTGAGACTATTGAATTTATAAGAAGCCTCTCCAAAGCCATAGGCACCAAGCAGCACGCCTGAGCCAGTCGTGAACATATCTTGCGAGGGGTATGATATTTGAGTAATGGGCAAATCGGTATAAGTAATGCCACCGTAGATCCACTCGTCCTCTTCCCAGAATCGGCGCTTAAATTCTAAGCCTACTTTATAAGAGGTATCATAAGGCACTGCCGCCATTGCCTGCTTCATTGGCGCAGAGACGTTGATATCAATTTGGGTTAGTATTGATAAAGGAATAGTGCAGATACACCAATCCGCACGGACAGTTTTAGAGACATCACTTGGGTTGTTGGTATCAACGTAATCGACGGTTACGCCATTTTCATCTTGATAGATTTTGGTAACTTTGGCATTGAAAGTAATCATATCGCGGCACTCACGCGTGAATGCATCGCCAATTTTACCCATACCGCCAACGGGTTGAAACATCGTCGGTTGATGAACATGAACGGTATAGTTGTTATAAATATACGCCCACATACCTGAATTCAATAATTTGTCCATTGGTATTGGCGTTGAGGGTTTGGCATCAGGCATCAGTCCACCGCCCGGATAAACACTATAACCGCGATGCTTGCTGGTCTCATGGCTTTTAACATAGCGATAATTATTGTCAAGGACGCCCCAACCTTTTAGGCCTTCTAACAGCTTTTCTTTGTCTTCTTTATTTACGGTGCTATCAAGCCCGCCTGTATTGACTGCTTTAGATAATAGCTCTGAGACATAACCACGTATATCGTTTTGCACTTCGCCCAAACGCTGCGGTGCGCCGTTAAAATGATTGGTACGGTGCAGGTAGGCACGGTCATTGGTTTGAATAAAAGGTTGTAATGCCACGCCAAATTTTTTGCAATAATGAAACACGGCATAATGATGAATCGGTAACCGCCATGGTCCACCGTTAAAGTAATTGCCTTTTTTGAAGTCGCAAGTGACCTCTGCGCCACCCAATTCCGTATATTTATCACCGCTGTTCAGCGTCCAGCTGCGTCCACCGCCACGATTTTGATACTCAAGAACCGTGACTTTATAACCCGCTTTGCGTAGCTCATAGGCGGCAGTCAGTCCACCAACACCTGCGCCAAGTATGACAATGCTAGCACCAGCAGGCGCGCCTGTCAGATTCATCTCTTCTTTAAAGCTAGACTCAGAGGCAAACCCTAGCGTAGTCATCGCCTGATACATGGCTGTTGCCCCTGCAGTCTTGCCAATCATCGAGAGCAATTGGCGACGCGTGGGCGATTGAAGCAAGTCGTTCATTATATATCCTTATTATAGAGCGTTCGTCCGTGATAGCAGACATGACAGCAGATAGTAACTGAGGCTTTTATGGCTAGGGTTACTACTCATGATTACTTCATTATCCGTTTAACATCATTGGCTGTAACATCGCTGCTTTGTAGACTACCGAAATTGACGCGTACATAATTAGTAATGCTAGCAATCTGTGCGTGAGTGAGTTCTTTAGCAAATCCGGGCATTTTTGGTGCGGTATTTAAAGCCCCTTTAGCGCCATGAGCGATAACATTAATAAGTGCATCAGGTTTAGCTCGGCGGATACTGCTCAGTCCAACGATAGACGCATAACGGGCATCAGGCTGCGCGTATCCATCGACGCCATGACAGCTGGCGCAATTAGCGAGGTACAGTGATTTTGGTGAGTTGCTATCGACAGTGTTATCAGTCGTACTGGCTTTTGTCTGAGCTAGATAATCCTTTTGCTCTATTAAGTCATATGTAATAGAGTTGCTTACTGGGCTTGGCAGGCGAGCGATGGTGACTGGTATTAGATAGTCATCCGTCTTAATGACAGGGACGACTTTTAGATAAGATGCCATGGCACTTAAGTCTGCATCCGTTAGGTAGCGCGTGCTATGAGCGACGGCTTCTGCCATTGGCCCACCTGCATAAGCGCGTTTATCTAGCATTCCAGTGCGCAAATAGGTGACGATATCTTTTTCGCTCCAGCGCCCGATACCCGTGTCATTATCTGGCGTGATATTGGGCGCATACCATTTACCGAGTGGCGCGCCAGACAGATATTTGTCTTTATCAAGACCTTGAGTCAGGTTGCGTGGGGTATGACAAGTACCGCAATGCTCTGTATTATTGACCAGATATTCGCCGCGCTGTTGGATGGGGGTAAGATCTGAACGGTTCTCGGTAGAGGGCACGTTGATAACATTCCAAGCCAACATCAGAGTACGAATATTCAAGGGAAATGGCAGGTGAGTGGTCTTTTCAGGGGCGGCTTCTACTGGCGCTACCGTCTGAAAATAGGCAAACAGGGCGCTGATATCTTCATTCGTCATGCCATGATAGGACGGATAAGGCATCGCAGGATATATCTGATAACCAGGCGCTCGACCTTTTTGTAGTGCTTTTCTTAAATCCGCTTCGGTATAGTTGCCGATACCATAACGCTTGGACGGAGTAATATTGGTCGAATAAATATTACCGATAGGCGTCTCAATCGCTATACCGCCACTATAGTCTTCGCGATGACAGGCCATACAGTCAGCAGCGCGGGCGATATAAGCCCCACGATTAGCCAAATCGCTATTGGCAGGGCTGACATTAGGTAGGCTGATAGCTGGGCTTATATTATAGGGAATGGTGCTAAGGCTTATACTAAGGCTTATACTAAGACTGGCATCAACAGAGCGTGCGTTATCAGCCATCGCAGCACTGGATACTAAACTAAGCACCAGTGCTGACAAGAGTAGAGGAGTTGGCTTCATAATATCCTTATAGAGCTGGCAGGTGACACTGAGTACGGCGACTAAAATAATTTTTTTATTGCGACTACTTACGTAATTTTATTCGACCCAAAAAACTACTGCTTAGTAGCGGCAACCTGAATATTTAAGGTAAGGTTTTTGGTAATGCCGAATAAGGTGTATTTGTTGATATTCCATTTTGTTCGGTCAATAGTGGTTGTAAACCCACCGCCACAGATGTCATTTTTGAGTATAGGGCTCACGTAGCAGTTGAACTTAGTCGCTTTTAGGCTAATGGGATGGGTCTCGCCATGTAAAGTCAGATTGCCATCGACTCGAGTCACTTGCGAGTTTGTTTTGTCATTATCAAAATGCCATTGGGTAGATTCAAAATGAGCCAATGGAAATTGTGCCATATTAAAAAAATTAGGCCCTGTGAGCTTGAGGTTGAACGTTTTGTTACCGGTATTTAAGGAATTTATAGGAATAACTAGAGAGATGTTGCCAGTCTTAGCAATTGGGTTATATTGCAGTTGTCCTTTAACGTTATAAAAGCCGCCAGTAGTGCTAGAGGTTTTGAAGTTATCAATAGCAAAGCGTACATTGGTACTAGAAGGATCGATAACATAGTTGGCGGCATGACTACTCATGTTGATAACAGCTAAGCTGCTTAGTATCAATAAAGGCACTGACAACCGCGTATAAAAATTTACCATTAATTGCCTAAGTAAAAGTCTTGCCATAGCTACATTCCATTGTTGACGCTTTATATACCAAGGACTTCCTCAGTAACGGCAAGTCGTATTATTTCATGAGGAATAAAAATCATACGAATAGTCATTTTATACCCTATTTTTCAATACTTTAGTAGATATATTTTCATATATATCAGCATAATAAGTCTGAAAATTCTCTTGTGAGCAACTACTAAATTTTAGCTATATTTCTATGATTTTAATAAGTAAGCCGTTAAGAAAACGTTAAGAAAAGAGATATACTTAGTAATAGAGTGTATTCTAATTTTTAATATTAGTCGCTCTCGGAATCAAGATGCTTTATGAGTCGCGCTCCATTGATGACGATGACGCGCAGGTTCGTCACCTAGTCTTACTCAGCGATTACCCGACAGGCGACGTTTGATAAACCAACCAACAATCACAGCCAAGGTAAGTAATAAAAAGATCTTAGAGTAAGGTGCTAATATGGCTTCAATAACCTCATAGTTGCTACCGAATTGATAGCCTGCAAGCGTTAGTAGCGTTATCCAAATACTCGATCCCAAAGTAGTCAAGAGTAAAAAAGGAAGCATCGGCATGTTA
>JBBSUA010000099.1:0-6907 GCA_038235315.1 Pseudomonadales bacterium
CAACTGGAGTCTTCTTCATAGTTCAAATCCAAATAAGCTTCGCCATCCTTCATACCGACAGATACCGCAGCGACCAAGCCAATCAATGGATCAGCTTTGAGCTTTTTGGCTTTTTGAATGCTTTCAAGCGCATCAATTAGGGCGATAGCAGCGCCAGTCACACTGGCAGTACGCGTGCCGCCATCTGCTTGCAGTACATCGCAATCGAGGTAAATCGTGTTTTCACCAAGCTTGCTCAGATCAATCATCGCGCGTAGGCTACGACCGATAAGACGTTGGATCTCTTGCGTACGACCTGACTGCTTACCGCGCGCCGCTTCACGTTGATTACGAGTGTTGGTGGCTCGTGGCAACATGCCATATTCAGCCGTAATCCAACCTTTACCTTTACCCTTTAACCAACGCGGTACGCCTGACTCAACACTGGCGGTACAGAGTACTTTGGTATCGCCAAAGCTAACCAACACTGACCCTTCGGCATGCTTGGTGTAATGGCGCTCAAAACTGATTGAACGAAGTTGGTCGAGCTGACGATTATCGGTACGCATAAAGTTTCCTAATGTAGAATCAGTACAGAATTATAAACGATTAAATAAATGAGATATCCTAACGTGACAGCAGCGCAATAGCAAGATTCGAACTGAATATCACGGCGGTTATTTAGATATAGTCAAAATACCCCAAAAACGCTACAGTAATGGTGATAACAATTTTTTGCAGCCTCTGTCTGCGCAGGCACAGCAAGCAAGCAAAATTGATAGCAGCAGTGCGTGATGTATCGATATTATTTTTCACTGACTATAGATAGCTGAGACTAAAACGAAAAAACAAAGATAGCGTCATCTTTGTTTTTTCAAATTATCGGTACGACTAAAAGTTATTCTAGTCCTTCCATTTTTCGTAGCTCTTTACGTAAGATTTTGCCCACATTTGACTTGGGTAATTCATCAACGAATTGTATATGACGTGGACGCTTATAACCCGTCAGTTGTTTTTTACCAAAGTCGATTAGCTCTTGTTCAGTGACCTCACCTTTTTTGACCACAAAAAGCTTGGGATCTTCACCGCGCTCATCATTAGGTATTCCTATAGCGCCACACTCCAATACCCCAGGATGCTCACTCATGACTTCTTCGATCTCATTGGGATAGACATTAAAGCCAGAGACGATAATCATGTCTTTTTTGCGATCAACGATTTTGATGAAGCCCTTTTCGTCCATGATACCGATGTCACCCGTTTTCAGATAACCGCTGGCAGTAAAACTCTCTGCCGTGTCTTCTGGACGATTTTGATAGCCAATCATCACTTGTGGACCTTTGACACAAATCTCACCACGCTCGCCAATAGCAACTTCACCCTCTTCATCATCAATCATAATCACATCAGTACTAGAGGCTGGAATACCAATCTTACCAGTGAATTCGGCAATAGTCATCGGATTAAAAGCGACCACTGGCGAGGTCTCAGACAAGCCATAACCTTCGACGATAGGCAGACCTGTAATTTTGTGCCATTCTTTGGCGACGCTCGGCAATACGGACATGCCACCACCGATAGCGGCTTTTAGATTAGAGAAGTCCAATTCAGCAAAGCCCTCTTTATGGACTAAACCATTAAATAACGTGTTTACCGCTGGAATAAAGGAAGGCTTATACTTGCCCATCTCTTTAATTAAACCGTCCAAGTCACGTGGATTAGGAATCAGTAAACCTGCATAGCCTTGATACATCCCATACATGCCACAAACCATAAATGAGAACACATGGTATAGCGGTAGCGCGGTCAAAATCACATCGTCAGCAGTGGCGTCATCCTCAAAAGCGCTATTCATCAACACACTAATCTGTAGCATGTTGGCCACTAGGTTACCATGAGATAACATCGCACCTTTCGCAACACCAGTAGTACCGCCGGTATATTGTAGTAAGGCCACATCGCTTAGGTTTAAATCTGGGCGCTGGTATTTGCTTGCAGAGGCTACGTTGAGCGCGTCATGAAAACTGGTACTATTTGGAATACTGTAAGACGGAATCATTTTTTTGACATGGCGAGCGACTAAATTAACGACCAACCCTTTTATCATACCTAGCATATCGCCAAGCTTACAGACGATTACATGCTTAACCTGCCCTTTGTCCGCAGCATCTTGATAAGTTTTGGCGAAGTTTTCGACGATAAATAAAGCTTTAGCGCCACTATCATGCAGCTGATGAGACAGCTCACGGCTGGTATACATTGGATTGACATTAACCAATACCATACCCGCACGAATAATGCCGAGTGCAACGATAGGATATTGCAAGATATTGGGCATCATCACCCCTACTTTATCGCCTTTTACCAGTCCTAATGACTGTAAGTAGCTGGCAATCTGACGGCTATATAAGTCAAGCTCTTTAAAACTAATGGATGCACCCATACAAATATAGGCAGGTTTTTTGCCATAACGACGAAAGTTACGCTCAAAAACATCTAATAAAGACGTTTCATCATCTGGCATGTCGATAGTGGCGCTAATGCCGTAACGCTCGTAAGCATCAAGCCATGGTCTATCACTTGGAATCGTTGGCATCGTGGGAAATTCATTTATATCTGACATTGCCTTTTTGTCTTTATTACTAGGACTTGTGCTATTGCTAGCAGGCTCATGTTTTGGTGTTTTTTTATCTATACTGTCAGTCATAACTTTTCCTAAGTATCGCCATTAAAAGGTTTAGATTAATCTCATGATATATGTGTGTAGCTATAGTCAGTTCGACATAAAATCGATACGTCAATATTGTCGTGCTACTGGTATAAATTTTGCTTGCTTGCTGTGTCTACGCTGACAGAGGCTGCGTAAAATATATCCCAGCAGCACTGTATGATTTTTGAGATGAATCGGCTATAGCAAAATTTTCTTCTCATCACACATCATCAAGACGTTTATTTTGTTTCGAATTAATCCCATTCGTATCGTGCCACTATAGCAGTTTTGGCAAATATTCTCTATCTATGACATGGGTTAGCTCACTCAAGAGGTATGCTTATCATCAGCTACAAATTGATCAGCTAAAAAAAATGATAAGGCAGCACAGAGGCAACCTTATCATTTTTTTCGTTACTTATATTACTACTAAATACATATTAATCAACAGCTGACGGCGAGTACTATTTTCGTTTTTCATAGCATATAACGGTCAGTTGTAGACTTCTGTCATTGCCAATTTACGCTTCTTCTAGTTTGCGTAAATCTTTATGCAGAATTTTGCCGACGTTTGACTTTGGCAATTCATCGATAAATTCAACATAGCGTGGACGCTTATAACCCGTTAAATTCTCTTTTGCATAATCGAGAACTTCTTGTTTAGTTAGGCTAGAATCTTTGCGTACCACATAAATCTTCGGTACTTCACCACTTTTTTCATCGTCAATACCAATCACACCACATTCGACAATCTTTGGATGGTTTGCCATGACTTCTTCGACTTCATTGGGATAAACGTTAAAGCCTGATACTAAGATCATGTTTTTCTTACGATCAACGATATTGATATAACCATTTTCATCCATAATACCAATGTCGCCTGTCAGAAAGAACCCGTCGTCCGTCATTGATTCACGAGTGGCATCTTCACGCTTCCAATAGCCTTTCATCACCTGCGGTCCGCGAATACCAATCTCACCACGCTCACCGAGCTCAACTTCATTACCTACATCATCTAAAATAGCAATGTCAGTGCTAGGCAGTGGTACCCCAATGTTACCGCTAAAGGTGGCACTGTTGATAGGATTGGCTGTTGCTACAGGAGAAGTCTCTGACAACCCATAACCTTGAACAATCACATTACCTGTTACTTGACGCCATTTTTCTGCCGTTGCGCTTACTACTGCCATGCCACCGCCCATCGATACGCGCAGCTTACTATGATCTAGAGCCCCGAACTCTTCATTATTAGCAAGGGCATTAAACAGTGTATTTACTGCTGGGAACAGAACAGGAGGATTGTTTTTGTAAGCTTTTAATAGGCTGTCAAGGTCGCGTGGATTAGGTACTAATAGCCCAATACAACCACGATACATCCCGAACATGCCACATAGTGTAAATGAGAAAATATGATAGAGCGGCAATGCAGTCATAATCACTGCTTGCTCACCACTTTTATCGAACTCATCAAAAGCGCTTCCCAAAAAGGTGTCGCACTGAATAAGGTTTGCCACTAAGTTTCTGTGAGTGAGCATTGCCCCTTTCGCGACACCCGTTGTACCCCCAGTGTATTGTAAAACCGCGATATCATCGAGAACGACATGATTTGGACGCTTATATTGCTTAATATTTACTTTTTTGAGCATACTTTTGAAAGTGATGCTTTTAGCAATTTTATAGTCCGGTACTAGTTTTTTGACATGACGGACAACGGTATTGACCATAAATCCTTTCAACGTACTCATCATATCACCCATACTGGTGATAACTACGTGATCAACAACGCTACGACCAATATCCTGATAGGTTTTGGCAAAGTTTTCTACCAATATAATCGCTTTGGCATCCGAATCGGTCAGTTGATGCTCAAGCTCTTTGGTAGTGTAAAGAGGGTTGACATTGACTAAGGTAAAACCTGCACGCAAGACACCAATGACGGTGACAGGTAATTGCAAAATATTGGGCATCATGACCGCAACTTTATCACCTTTAGCTAGTCCTAGTGACTGCAAATAAGCAGCGACTTTTTGACTGTATAAATCTACTTCTTGAAAGGTTAGAGAAGATCCCATACATACAAATGCAGTTTTATCAGTATATTTAGCAAAACTTTTTTCAAAGACATCAATAAGCGATGTGTTATCCGCTGGCATCTCTATGTCATAAGTAAGACCTAACTCTTCGTATGTCTTTAACCAAGCTTTATCATTGTGACGAATTAAGTTGTCCTGATTGTCCATAATTTTGTTTCTCCTGATGAAATTATGCAATAAATATTCCTGTAATCCTTAACATACACACTTTGTACAAACTACTCAATACAAAAGATTGGTTCTTGCGTCCGCAAAGCGTCTTGACGACTTTTATTTTTAATAAAATCAGTAGCCTGCCCGATAATAAACGACTATTTCTGTCCTGTTTAACGTTACTTTTTAGTGCATTGACTGTCGCCTCTATTATCGATATATAAAAAGCCCAAACCGTCACTAAAATGCTAAGCATCGCGTCATGACCTGTCGTCTATTGTGTTGGATAGCTTTTTAATTGTCTAAATTTGCTTTACGATAGCTCTATCTTATTTTTATCATTAACTCGTCCTTTAAACCAGTTGCAAAATATTCATTACTGCCTTATTTATATACCCTAATTTGCCACTCTTTATTTAAAATATAAAACTGATAAGCGAACCCCTTTTATGTCTGATGTCATTGATAACACGCTGAACACCACTATACCTAGCGATGCGATGGACACCCGTTCTGTCGCCGAGTTCGCTGAACAGGCTTATCTCAATTATGCCATGTACGTCATCATGGATCGGGCGCTGCCACATATCTCTGACGGTCTAAAGCCTGTACAACGACGTATCATTTTTGCTATGAGCGAGTTGGGTCTTAAGTCATCGAGCAAACCCAAAAAATCCGCACGTACGGTCGGTGATGTGCTTGGTAAATATCATCCGCATGGTGATAGCGCTTGTTATGAGGCGATGGTACTTATGGCTCAGCCGTTTAGCTATCGCTATCCGCTGATCACAGGTCAAGGTAATTGGGGCAGCTCTGATGACCCTAAGTCCTTTGCCGCGATGCGATATACCGAAGCCAAAATGTCTGCTTATGCCAATACACTATTGGCAGAATTGGGGCAAGGGACAGTCGATTGGCAAGATAACTTCGATGGCACGATGCAAGAACCGACTACCCTGCCTGCACGCCTGCCTAATATTTTATTAAACGGTACGACGGGTATCGCTGTCGGTATGGCAACCGATATTCCACCGCATAACTTGAACGAAGTCGTGCGTGCTGCGATTCGACTGCTCAAAAACCCTGATCTATCGGTTAAGCAATTAACCCAGTCGATACCTGCACCAGATCTGCCAACCAGTGCAGAAATCATCACCAGCAAAAAAGATCTACAAGCACTCTACGAGAGCGGTCGTGGTAGCTATAAAATGCGCGCCACTTTCCATATTGATGAGAAAGAGAAAAACCTCGTCATCATCGATGCGCTACCGTACCAAGTCTCTGGTAATAAAATCCAAGAGCAAATCGCTAAGCTAATGACCGATAAAAAACTACCTTGGGTGGTTGATATTCATGATGAGTCCGATCATGAGAATCCTTGTCGTATTGTCTTGGAATTACGCTCAAGTCGAGTCGATGTGCAGCGAGTAATGAGCCATCTATTCGCTAGCACTGATCTTGAGAGCAATTACCGCGTCAATATGAATATGATTGGGCTAAACGGTAAGCCACAAGTCAAAAATCTAAAAGATATCTTGGAGGAATGGCTCGTTTGTCGCCGCTCGGTGGTTATCCGTCGCCTGCAATATCGCCTCGATAAAATCGACAAACGCTTGCATATCTTGGCAGGCTTGCTGATTGCTTATCTTAATATTGACGAAGTGATTCGTATCATTCGTGAAGAGGACGATCCGAAATTATCCTTGATGCAAGGCTACGATTTAACTGACATCCAAGCCAATGCCATCTTAGATATTCGTCTGCGTCAGTTGGCAAAATTAGAAGAGTTTGAGCTGCGTCGCGAGCAAGATGAATTAAAAGCAGAACGCGCTGTCATTCAAGAATACTTAGACAACCCTGAAAGTCTGACCAGTCTAATCATTGATGAACTGACCGAGGATATGAAGGCGCACGGTGACAATCGCATGTCGCCACTAGCTGAGCGCGAAGAGGCACAAGCGCTAAAAGAGTC